>NZ_JBEZDT010000013.1:92583-214117 GCF_040648455.1 Catellatospora sp. NPDC049133 | reverse complement strand
CCCGGCCGCGACGCGGTGCTCCAGGAGGATGCCTTCGCGCTGCGCGGTCAGGTCGTACACCCGGTCGTCGGCGGTGCGCACCTGGGCCAGCGCCGCCCCGGGGCCGTACTGCTGTCCCGGACCGGCCAGCCAGCGCACCAGCCTGGCCCGGCCGTCGGGCAGGTCCCAGCTCAGCGGCTCCATGCGCCACGACGCGGTGTTGGCCGGCACCCGCCGCGCGACGACCCGCCCGGCCCAGCGCGCCGCACCGCGGATCACCGCGTACTCCGGCTCGCTCGGCTGGCGCACGGGGCGGCCCAGCTCGGCGTGCAGCACCGCACGGGCCGTGGGCAGCCGTGACGCTCCGCCGACCAGCAGCACACCGCCGACGTCGGCGAGGGTGAAACCGGCACGGGCGACGACCGCGCGACAGCTCGCGACGAGCCAGCGCAGCGCCGGTTCGGCCAGCCGGTCCAGGACGGCCCGGTTCAGCCGGTACGGCGGGGCGTGCGGGGTCATCCGGTCCACGACCTCGTCGGCCTCGGCCAGCCGGTGTTTGACCGAGCGGACGAACTCGCCCGCCGCGAACCGGGCGTGCAGGCCGGTGTCGCCGCCGGACTGCAGCGCCGGGGCGAGCCAGTCGTGCAGCGCCGCCCGCAGGTCGTCGACGAGCAGCCGGTCGAAGTCCTGGCCGCTGCCCGAGGTCTCGTCGGCGAGCACGTCGGGGCGCTCGCCGTGCATCCGGGCCAGCGTCACCGTCCACGACGCGCCCAGGTCGCAGACCAGCACCAGGGCGCCGTCCGGCTGGTCGCCGTGGGTGTAGGGGTCCATGACCGCGGCGGTGGCGTCGGCGACCAGTTCCACGTCCGGGAAGCCGGCGTCGCTGGCCAGCGCGATCAGGGCGCTGCGGCGTACGTCGTGCGCGGAGTAGGAGGCGGGCACGGTCAGCGCCAGCCGGTCGACGGTGACGCCGAACCGGCGCTCGGCCTCCTGCCGCACCGTGTGCAGGAAGGCAGCCAGGACCTCCTGGCCGGAGGCCTGCCGCTCGCCGAGCCGGACCGGTTCGCCGCTGTCCAGCGACTGCCGCGGCCCGGTGGCGAAGCAGCGGGGCAGCGCCTCGCGCCGGCGCACCGCGGCCGTGCCCACGAGCAGGGCGTCGCCGTCGAGGCAGACCGCCGACGGCCAGCTGAGCGCGCCGGTCACCGGGCAGGGCACGGGATGGACCTGCGCGCCGACGACCAGCGCGGCCGTGGTCTGGTACGTGCCGAAGTCGACAACCAGGAGGTGCTGTGCCATAGCGAGCTCCCGAGTTTTCCTCGAAGCGGCCCGGACTGACGCCGTCGTCTGCCGCGTTGATGGTCGCCGATGCTAGTGACCGCCTGTTGCATGCGGGTTAACCGTTCGCGTGTGGGCGTTAACTGACCCGGCGTGCCGCCGGCCGCGGCGTCCACGTGCGCGCGACCGGAGCCGGTCAGGCCACCAGGAATTCGAGCTGTTCGAGGGCCTGACCGAACCAGTCCGCCGCCTCGGGGTCGGTGGTGGCCAGGAACGCCGCCTCCAGCCGGTGCGCGGGAACGCCCGTACGCAGCCAGTCTCTGACCTCGTGGTGATAGCGGTCGTCGCGGGAGAAGGTCCAGCCGAAGGCCTCGATGAACCAGGCCAGGTGCATCGTCGCGGTCTCGCCGGGCTCGCGCGCCCAGACCGTGAGGTACGGCTCGACGGTGTGCCCGTTCTCGGCGGCGCCCCGGAGCACGGCGTCGACGCTGAGGGCCGAGCCGCGATCGGTGAGGATCTGCCGCATCAGCGCCGTCAGGTATGCCTCGACGGCCGCGAGCTCGGCGGCCCCCCAGGCCGACCCGTGGTACCGGACGTTACTGAGGGTCTTGGTCAGCAGGTGGTCGTCGGGCTGCTCGCCGGTCGCGAACAGTTCCAGGATGCGGGGCAGGAAGTGCCGTAGATCCGCCTCGTCGCCCCAGGTGGACAGCAGCTTGAAGGTGAACCGCCGCAGATCGGCCGCGGTCAGCCGGCGCAGCGGCGTCCGCTGCAGGACCAGGGCCTCCTCGTCGCTCACACAGTGACCGCAGTAGCCGATGCGCTCAGCGCGCGGGTGCCGGGCGAACGCGGTGTAGAGGTGCTCCACGGCCGCCTGCAGATCGGGGTGCATGCGGGGATGCTAGGCGAACCCGGAGCGGGTCTTCGCGTTCTTTTCCGCGTTCGGGCCGGCTGGACCGCGATGTGTCCACATCCGACGAGGGGCGGCGTTCGGCTTCACCGGGCTGCCGGCGGCCCGCGGCGATGGGAAGGGCGCCTTCTACAACGCGGAGCGTTGTGAAGGTGCCCTTCCTTTCCCTCAGCGGGTTTTGCCCCAGGGTTTGTAGGTGGACAGGACGGTGGCGAGGGTGAGGACGATGACGGAGGCGATGGAGCCGTCGAGGACCTGCCGGGCGGGGCCGGTGAGCAGGCCGGCGCGGGCGGCGTCGACGGCGTCGAGGAGGGCGGGGTGGCGGGTGAGCATCGGCACGACGAGCACGGCGATGTTGAGCACGAGTTTGACGGCGACCCACCAGTGCCGCAGCAGGCCCCAGTGGCTGCCCAGGCCGAGGATGACGCCGGTGACCAGGGCGGCCAGGCCCAGCGGCAGCATCGCGGCGGTGTCGAAGGACAGCATCAGGGCGTACGTCGTGGCGCGGGTGGCCGGGTCGTCGGCGGCCTGCGCGGTCAGGGCCATGACGAGCAGCGCGTAGGCGACGCCGAGCCAGCCGACCGAGGTGACGATGTGCGCGGTGAGCAGGAATCGGCGGGCGTTGCGGGGCAGCCGCGGCGGGCCGGGCCGGGTGCGCGCGCGACGGGTGGGGGTGTCGAGGGCGGTCATGGTGCGTCTCCTGTCCAGCCGGGCCGGACCAGGCCCGATTCGTACGCCTCGACGACCAGGTGGGCGCGGTCGCGCGCGCCGAGTTTGACCATGGCCCGGCTGACGTGGGTCTTGGCGGTGGCGGGGCTGACGAACAGCCGCTCGCCGATCTCGTCGTTGGACAGCCCGGCGGCGACCAGGGCCATCACCTCGCGTTCGCGGTCGGTGAGCGCGTCCAGCGCGGCGAGCCGGGCGGAGTCCTTGGGCCGCCGTGAGCGCTGGGCGTACTCGGCGATGAGCCGCCGGGTGACGCCGGGTGACAGCAGCGCGTCGCCGCGGGCGACCACCCGCACGGCCTGGATCAGGTCGGCGGGCTCGGTGTCCTTGACCAGGAAGCCGCTGGCCCCGTCGCGCAGCGCGTCGAACACGTACTCGTCGAGGTCGAACGTGGTCAGGATGACCACCTTCACCTCGGTCAGGGCCGGGTCGGCGGCGATGCGGCGGGTGGCTTCGATGCCGTCCAGGCGCGGCATGCGGATGTCCATGAGCACGACGTCGGGGCGCAGCGCGGCGGTCTGGCGTACCGCCTCCTCGCCGTCGGCGGCCTCGCCGACCACGGTGATGTCGTCCTGCGCGGACAGCAGGGCCCGGAATCCGGCGCGGACCAGTGCCTGGTCGTCCACCAGCAACACGTTGATCATGAGGTCTCTCCGGTGGGCAGGACCGCGCAGACGGTGAAACCGCCCTCGGCGCGCGGGCCGATCGCGACCGTGCCGCCCAGCGAGGCGACCCGCTCGCGGATGCCGGACAGGCCGTTGCCGTCGGCGGTGTCGCCGCCGCGGCCCCGGTCGGTGATGTCGAGGACGAGCTCGTCGGTGTCGTAGCCGATGGTCACCTGGGCGCTGTCGACGCCGGCGTGGCGGTGCACGTTGGTCAGCGACTCCTGCACGATCCGGTACGCGGCCAGGTCCACGGGCGTGGGCAGCTCCCGCGGCGTGCCGGTGACCCGCACGTCGACCCGCAGCCCGGCCCCGGCGAACCGGGCGACCAGCTCGTCGAGCCGGTCGATGCTCGGCGCGGGGCTGCGCGGGGCCTGCTCGTCGACGGCGCGCAGCACGCCGAGGGTGGCACGCAGCTCGCGCAGGGTGTCCCGGCTGGCTGTCTTGATCGCGGCCAGCGCGGTGCGGGCCTGCTCCGGGTCGTCGTCGAGCAGGTGCAGCGCCACCCCGGCCTGCACGTTGATCAGGGAGATGTGGTGGGCGACGACGTCGTGCACCTCGCGGGCCATGCGCAGCCGCTCGTCACCGATGCGGCGGCGGCGCTGCTCGATGATCCGGTCCCGGTTGGCGGCGACGACCTGTGCGATCAGCAGTACGCCGACCAGCACCGCCCCGGCCACCACGCCGCGCCACGGCAGCGCGTGGTTCGTCCAGCCGAGGAACACGAACACGAGCCAGCCCGCGGCGGCGGTGCTCCAGGCGGCGACCCGGTGGCCGAGCACCACGGCTCCGACCAGGGTGAACAGGAACGCGAGGAAGAACGGCCCCGGCGGGTAACCGATCGCGACATACGCGCCGGTCAGCGCGGCCACCGCGGTCAGCGCGGCGACCATGTGCACCCGCCACAGCCACATCGCCGCCGCCGAGCCCATCAGCAGCGCGTACCCGAGCCAGTTCAGCGGCCGGAAGTCGACGTCGATCTCCGTGGCCGCCACCCGGCTCGCGAACGTCACCCCGACCACCTGGATGAAGGCGATGAGCAGCGGAAACAGCCACCGTCGGCGGCGCGGGTAGTCGTGATCCCAGGTCATGCCCCCACGCTAGGCCCGCCACCACCCTCCCGTCGTCGCACACCGGGAGTGCTCGGTGCTACTCCGCCGGGAGTAGTCGGGCAGGCGGGACGTCAGCGGCGCGGCTGCCCGCTCCGGCTGCCACGACCGCGGAACCGTTCGATCGCCGCACCCACCATCATCGCGCCGCCGACCGACGAGAGCGCGACGAACACGGTACGCGGTGCCCACAGCACCCCGCCTGCCAGGACGGCGATCGCGGCGGCCAGGGTCCCGATCGTGGCAGCCGTTCCGGTCGCCTCGACGGGCGCGGTCGGCGGCGGCGTCACCAGCCCGTTGCGGATCAGGGCGTACGTGCGCAGCCCGTGGACGAGGTCGGCGGGCGCCCGGCCGTGGCGGACGAGGAAGCGCGCGTCCAAGGGGCCGGTGGCGGGGTCGTCCTCGCCCGGCCAGCCGTAGTCCATGGCGCGGAGCAGCTCCGCCCGGCCGACCTGCCGGCATCCCGCCGCCTTGGCGGTCTTGCGGCGGCGGGCGAAGGCGTCCAGCTCGGCGAGCCATGCGTCGCGGCTCAGGTCCAGGGTGGCCAACGCGGCGAGCATGGCGTCCGGTTTCCGGAGGTCACCATGGCGATCGGCGAGAAATGCCAGGGTGCGCCCGTAGCCGAGCGGGGCGTAGGCCGTCACGCACCTGCGGAACGCCGCGGCACGTCGCGACACCGGGAGCGAGGCGTCGCGCACCTGCCGGGCCGCCGTGGAAAAACTCACCCGGGGACCTTAGCCGGGCCTCCGGAGACTCGGCGCGGTATTTGCCGGTGGGGCGGTCGTGGTCAGGCGTTGACCGGGCGGGTGGCGGTGGACAGTCCGGCCAGCACGGCCATCGCCTGGTCGGCGTCGGCGCAGCCGACGAACAGGTGGTCGTGGAAGTAGCCGGCCACCACGTTGCAGCTGATGCCGACGTCGGCCAGCGCGGTGGAGACGGCCGCGGTGAGCCCGACGGCGTCCAGCGCCGAGTGCACCCGCAGCGTGATCCACGCGGCCACGAAGTCGTACGGCAGCCCCGCCGCGTCGGCCTCGGCGCGCATCACGACCAGCGTGGTGCCCTCCGGCTCGGCGACCATGACGACCGGGTGCACGCCCGGCGGCACCGCGCCGGTGACGGTGGTGAAGACGTACTCGTACGGGTGGCGCTGGGGCTGCAGCCCGTGCAGCAGCGCACCGAGATCGCGTTCTCCGGTCACGCCACACATGATGTCAGCTCCGCGGGTCATCTCAGGGCACCTCACTCCGAGCGGTGATTCGGTCCGGACCGGGCGGTGTCACGCCACGGTCACCAGGACGCTCTGCCAGCCCGACGCCCCGTCGGGGAACGGATCGGCCCGCTGCTCGGTCTGCAGGGCCCCGGTGCCGTCGACGGCGCGTACCCGCAGCGTGTGGCTGCCGGCGGTGGCGGCCGGCCAGTTCCAGGTCCACTGGACCCAGGTGTCGGTGGACGGCACCGGCAGCAGTGTGGCCTGCTGCCACGGCGCGTCGTCGACCTGGACCTCGACCGCGCTGATGCCGCGGTGCTGCGCCCAGGCGACCCCGGCCACGGGCACCGTGCCCGCCGTGAGCCGGGCGAACGCCTTGGGCCGGTCGATGCGGGAGGCCGTCTTGACCGGGCCCATCGCGGCCCAGCCGCGCTGCACCCAGTACGCGTCGAAGCTGCTGAACGTGGCCAGCTCCAATGAGGTGATCCACTTGGCGGCGCCGACGTAGCCGTACAGGCCGGGGGTGAGCATGCGTACCGGGAAGCCGTGCTCCGCAGGTAGGGGCCGGCCGTTCATGCCCAGCGCCAGCATCGCGTCGCGGCCGTCGAGCACGGTGGCGACTGGGGTGCCGATGGTGATGCCGTCCGCACCCCGGGCGACGATCTGGTCCGCGCCGGCCTGCACACCCGCGGCCCGCAGCAGCGGCGCGAGCGGCACGCCGAGCCAGCGGGCGTTGCCGACGTACGGCCCGCCGACCTCGTTGGACACGCAGTTGAGCGTGATGTCGCGTTCGATGAGCTGCTGCTTGAGCAGGTCGTCGAAGGTCAGCTCGGTGGGCCGGTCGACCATGCCGGTGAGCTGCAGGGTCCACTGGCGCGGGTCGACGCGCGGCACGGTCAGTGCGATGTCGACGCGGTAGAAGTCCTGGTTGGGCGTGTAGAAGCCGGGTGTCTTCTCCGGCGGCGGCCCGGGGTCGGCGGGAGCGGGCAGCGTGATCGCCTCGCGGGCCTCGTCGGCGGCCTGCGCCCCGCTGCGCCGGATGATCGCGGCCAGGCCGCCCGCGAGCGCGGTGCCCAGCGCGACCAGGCCGGCCGCGATCAGGAACGAGCGCCGCTCGGTGCGGCCGGTTCGCTGGGAGGGGAGCACGGCCGCGCTGTCGTCCGGACTCGCCTCACCGGCTCCTGCGGCGGGGATCGCCGCGGGGTCACGCGGGTGCGCGCCGTCGACGGCCGTGGTGGGACCGACAACCGGTGGCGGGGCCGCGGGGGCGGCTTTCGGGGCCAGCCAGGCCAGCAGTCCGGCGGAGACGGCTCCGGCGAGCAGGGCGGGCAGGGCGTCGATCGGGCGGGCGGTGGGCCGGGTGAGTGCTGCGGCCGCGCCGACCAGGCCGAGGGCGCCGATGGCGAGCAGTGCCGCGGTGCGGTGGTGGACCGCGAGCACGCCGACGGCGGCGGCCAGCGCGGCGAGCACGACCAGGATGGTGCCGATGAGCAGAGGCTTGTCGTACGTGCCGAAGGTCGCGACCGCGTACTCCTTCACCGGCGTCGGCGTCGCGTCGATGACGGTGCCGCCGATGGCGACCAGCGGCGAGGACTCGGGCCGCACCAGCGAGGCGACGAGTTCCCCGGCGGCGACGCCGCCCGCGGCGGCGAGCAGCCCGCTCAGCGCGGGACGGATGAGCTGTCGCATGGCAGTCCTCCTCAGGAAGTCAGGAAGGGCGCCTTCCGTGCGGAAAGCGGTGAGGCTCGTGCCGCCCAGGCGCCCTTCCTGCCCGTCCGTCAGGACGGAGGCATGAGCACGCTGTCGACGAGGTAGACCACGCCGTTGCGGGTCTGGATGTTGCCGCAGACGATCATCGCGGTGTCGTTGACCTTGAACTCGGTGCCGCTGCCGGTGACCGTGATGTCCTGGCCTTCCAGGGTCTTGTGGGTGCCGGCCAGTGCGTCGGGCGCGGTCTTCCCGTCCACGACGTGGTAGGCGAGGATCTTCTTGAGCAGTTCCTTGTCGGCGAGCACCTTGTCCAGATCGGCCTTCGGGATCTTGGCGAAGGCCTCGTTGGTGGGCGCGAAGACGGTGACGGCCTCGGCGTTGTTGAGCGTGTCGGCCAGCTCGCCGGCCTGGATCGCGGCGGCCAGCGTGGACAGCTGCGGGTTCGCCGCCGCCGCGGTGGCCACCGGCTGCTTGGCCATCATCTCCAGGCTGCCCGGGTTGGCCGGGTCCTTGGGAATGGTGGCGCAGGCCGGCCCGAACTCGCCGCCCGCGGCGCCGGGCATGGACGGCAGGGCCGTCGGCACGGTGGTGGGCACGGTGGTCGGCAGTCCGGTCGGCTGCGTGGTGGCCGCCGTGTTCTCGCCCCCGCAGGCGCTGAGCGCCAGCGAGAGCGAGAACGCGGCGACGGCCGCGAGCGCGGTGAGCTTCCTCTTGCCGTACATGACGGTGGTTCCTTTCCTCCGGTGAAAACCTCCACCGGTGATTCGACACTGAACCCGTCATGGTTTGGAGCGATTAGCGCGATTTTTGTCGTTTTTTTTCTATTTCATGGGGATCTCAGCGATGATGGGCAGTGTGGGACTGGTCGAACCACCGGCCGGTTCCACCGTCAGGCCCATCGCGTCGGCGGCGTTGACGCCGCTGACCAGGTGCGTGGCGGTGCCCTGCCCCGCGGCGAGCACTCCGGCCGAGTGCGGGGTCGTGCCCTCCATCAGCCAGAACTGGTACGCCTTCTGCTCCCCGGGCGAGTGCGTCGCCAGCAGGATCACGGCGGCGTCCTGAGCGGCCGAGGCCACCACGGTGACCTTGCCGCCACCGGCGACGTTCGAGGTGCGCACCGTCGCGTCCGGCGCGGTCAGCACCGCCTGCGTGCGGGCCAGCTCCTGCCGCGCCGCCTGCGCCACGGCCCGCTCCTCGCGCAGCCGCTGCTCCTGCACCGCGAACGTCGTCCCGCCGACCAGCGCCGCGACGAGCAGGCACGCGGCCGCCGTCAGCGCCGCCGGATGCCGCCACCAGCGGGCCGGCTCGCGCCTGGTCCGCACCGGCCGGGCCGGTGGGATCTGCCGGGTACGCCGCACCGCGGCCAGCACGTTGTCCCGCATGGCCGGCGGCGGGACCGACCACGCGTCGTCGGCCAGCCGCGCCACGGTCTCGTTCAGCTCGGCCACCTCGGCCGCGCACGTCTCGCACCCGCGCAGATGCTGGATGAACGTCTCGCGCTCGGCCTCGTCCAGCGCGTGCAGCACATACGGACCCGCCAAGGAGTGAATCTCGCTCATGCCGCCACCTCCACGCCGAGGCAGTCGCGCAGCCGGATCAGGCCGTCGCGCATGCGGGTCTTCACGGTGGGCAGGCCCGCGCCCAGCAACTGGGCGACCTGCTGGTAGGTGTAGCCGCCGTAGTAGGCCAGGGTGATCGCTTCGCGCTGCAGGTCGGTCAGCGTCTTGATGCACCGGCGCACCTGCTGGCGCTGCAGCCGGGCGGTGGCCTGCTCGACCACCTCGTCGGCGGGCGTCTGCGTCGCCTCCGGCGCCATCCGCTGCACCCGGTCCAGCGCCGCCTGCTCGGAGCGCACCCGGTCGACGGCCCGCCGGTGGGTGATGGTGAAGACCCAGGCGGTGGCCGAGCCGCGGGCCGGGTCGAACCGGCTCGCGGTGCGCCACACCTCGACCAGGGCCTCCTGCGCGACCTCCTCGGCCTGCGCCGGATCGCGCACGACGCGGCGAGCCAGGCCGTAGACGCGCGGCGCGACCAGCTCGTACAGCCTGGTGAAGGCGACCTCGTCGCCGCGGGCCACGGCCCGCAGCAGGGTTTCGGCGTCCGCGGGCGCGGCCGGTTCCGGCACGCTGGCCAGCCGGTCGGGCCGTTGGTACGGCTGTTCGTCACCGTTCACAGTTCCGCCCCTCCGGCGTGGATCTGTTCACCCGTCACTTGTGTATCACCGACGATTCGGCGCCGAGGCCCCCGCGGATGGGTCCGATCTCGTCCATCACCTACACCGATCATCTCGCCCCCGCTGTCACCGGCGCGACAGACCGGCTTCGATCGGGTGATCCGTCTCTCAGGGGAGCGCGTCTGAGCAGGTCGGCTGCGTATGGTCAGGAAACGAAACCGTTCCGTTTCGCATCTTCCTTCCCCCGGAGCCTGTCATGAGCCGTGCCCGCGTGCCCGCCGGAGCGCCCCTGTGCGCCGCCGTGCGCGAGCTGCTGCGCGAGGTCGGCTACGACAAGATGACCATGGACGCGATCGCGGCCCGTGCCCACATGAGCAAGGCGACCCTGTACCGGCACTGGCCCGGCAAGCCCGACCTGGTCGCCCAGGTGCTGCGCCAGCAGCAGACCGAGGACGTCGCCCCGGCCGACACCGGCACCCTGCGCGGCGACCTGATCGAGCTGCTCGTCGCCGCCGCCCGATGCGTCGTCGACGAGGGCCCGCTGATCCACGCGCTGTCGTTCGCGATGCAGACCGACCCCGAACTCGCCGGCATCGTCCGCGGCCAGGTGTACCCGGAGATCCACCGGCACACCGAGGCGCTGCTGGAACGGGCCGTGCAGCGCGGCGAGATCAAGCCGCAGCCCTACGACAGCCTCTTTCCCGACCTCGTCACCGCACAGCTGATGGCGAGGCACCTCGGACACGGCCGGCCGCTCGACGACGAGTACCTGGCCCGGGTCTGCGACGAGATCCTCCTGCCCGTCCTGGCCCGCTGAAACACCCTCACCACCGAAAGGCACCACGATGACCACCACGGTCTCCCGACCAGAGGCTGCGGAACCCTCCGCCGCCGCCCCGAATCCCCGGCGCTGGCTGGCGCTGACGATCATCGCGATCGCGCAGCTCATGGTGGTGCTCGACGCGACCATCGTGAACATCGCGCTGCCCGCCATGCAGGGCGACCTGGGCATCACCGACGCCGAGCGGCAGTGGGTGCTCACCGCGTACACGCTGACCTTCGGTGGTCTGCTGCTGCTCGGCGGCCGCATCGCCGACTACTGGGGCCGCAAGCGGACCTTCATCGCCGGCGCGATCGGCTTCGCGGCCGCGTCCGCCCTGGGTGGCCTGGCCTGGGACGGGCTGAGCCTGTTCGCCGCCCGCGGCCTGCAGGGCGCGTTCGGCGCGCTGCTCGCCCCGGCCGGTCTGGCCCTGCTGACGGTGCTGTTCACCGACGCCAAGGAGCGCGCCAAGGCGTTCGCCGTGTACGGCGCCATCGCCGGCGGCGGCGCGGCGGTCGGCCTGCTGCTGGGCGGTGTGCTCACCGAGTACGCCGACTGGCGCTGGTGCCTGCTGGTCAACATCCCGATCGCGGTCATCGCCATCGCGGCGGCGATCCCGTTCGTGCCGGAGAGCAAGGCCACGGGCAACACCCGCTACGACATCCCCGGCGCGATCGTGGTCACCCTCGGCCTGATCTCCCTGGTGTACGGCCTGACCAAGGCCGCCGAGCCCGAGCACGGCTGGGACTCCCCGGAGGCGCTGGCCTACATGATCGGCGGCGCGCTGCTGCTGGTCGTGTTCGTGATCATCCAGAAGTTCTCGAAGAACCCGCTGCTGCCGCTGCGCATCCTGCTCGACCGCAACCGCGGCGGCGCTTACCTGTCCAGCACCCTGACCGGTGCCGGCCTGATGGGCGCGTTCTTCTTCCTGACCTTCTACTTCCAGGGCGTGCTCGGCTACACCCCGATCGAGGCCGGTCTGGCCTCGCTGCCGATCTCGGCGGGCGTGTTCATCTCGGCGGGTGTCGCCAGCCAGCTGCTGCCCAAGCTGGGCGCGAAGCCGCTGATGATCGCGGGTGCGGTGCTGGCCGCGGGTTCCATGCTGTTCCTCACCCAGATCGGCGTGACCACGTCGTACACCACGCACGTGCTGCCGGGCGCGATCGTGCTGGGTCTGGGCCTGGGCTTCACGTTCGTGCCGCTGTCCAGCCTGGCGCTGGTCGGCGTGCCGCAGCACGACGCCGGTGCGGCCAGCGCGACGCTGAACGCCACCCAGCAGGTGGGCGGCTCGCTGGGCGCGGCGCTGCTGAGCACGTTCGCGCTCAACGCGACCACGGACTACGCGGCCGAGCACCTCAAGCCGGGCATGGACCCGCAGACGGCGGGCTTCGTGCAGGCCGAGGCGGCGGTGCACGGATTCGCGACGGCGTTCGCGTGGGGCGGCGGGCTGCTGGTCGTGTCCGCGATCGTGATCACCGTACTGATCAAGGTCCGCAAGTCCGACCTCCCGACAGAGGGCGCGGTCCACGTCGGCTGACGCCACGCGTCCGGCTTGCCATGAACGTCGGCCTGTCTCATCGAATCCGGGTCACGGATCTTCGACGAGACAGGCCGACGTTTGTGTGTGGCGGCGCGTCAGGCGCCCTTCGGCGGCTTCGTGGAGCAGCCGTTCTTGCGTTCCCAGGTCTGGATCTCGGTGACGGGGGACTTGGCGGTGCCCTTGCGCCAGGCGTCGAGGTAGCGCCACGGCCAGATCACGCCGCGGCGGATCCACCAGTCGCCGGTGCTCGCGCACACCGGAGACATGCCGAAGTGCAGGTGGCAGGCGCTGGCCAGGCCGGTGCGGCCGACCTTGCCGAGCGGCTGGCCCGCCTTGACGCGTACCCCCGCTTTGATCTTCGCGTCGATCGCGGAGAAGTGCGAGCCGTAGTAGCGCACACCGTCGTCGCCGAGCAGCGACACCGACTTGCCGCCGCGCAGCGCGCCGTCGTCGGTCTTCGGGTCGTACAGGTCGACGGGCGAGATCTCCAGCACCACGCCGTCGACGACCGCGACAATCGTCGCCCCGCACGGCGCCATCACGTCTGTGGCCTGGTAGTCGTGATGGGTACGCCCGTAGGAGCTCTTGCCGAGCACCGGGAACACGTGACGGGGTGCGGCTGCCGACGGTGTGGCCGAGGCCGACGGCGCGGGCGAGGCGGCCGGGGTCGCGGACGGCACGGCCGACGGCGCGGCGGCCGGCACGAAGGCAGGCTCGGGCGACGGCCCGGAACAGGCGGCGAGGGTCAGCGCGGTCGCCAAGCCGGCCGCTACGAGGGGGAAACGCACCCGCCGACCCTACTCCCCGCACTCCCGCTCACGGTGCCGGCCGATCCGAGCCCTCCGCTCGCCGGCGGTCAGACGGCTGGAATAGTGGCGCCGTCGATCGAATTGACGACCCGCCGGTCGCCGATCGGTTCGCTCAGAACGATGTCGACCTGGGTCGGAATGCCGATGTCCTCCCTTGTCTCCGACGACTCCTGCACCTTCACCGTCACGGTGACCGCCTCGCTGCTTTCGACGACCTCGGTGTCGACGACCTTGTCGCCGATGCCGAGGGTCACCTGTAGGCGAGCGGTACGAGAGCCAGGCTCGGTGTGGTAGCTGTCGACCGGCACGGAGCGTCCCTCCGGAGCGGAGGTCAACTGGTACACCAGAACTCCGCCCGCGACGACGATCAGCAGGGCCAGTCCGATCCACAGGAGCCTGGCTCTCGACATGATCAGATCTCCCGTATCTGGCCAGGGAAGCCGAAGTAGGCCAGCCTGATGTCTGTAAAGGTCTCTGTGCAGCCGCCGGAGCTCCCGCCGGTGCTGTGGATTCCCTTGGCCACGACGTTGCCGTTGCCCAGCACAGTGTAGATCGGACCGCCGGAGTCGCCGCCCGTGGTGCACAGTCCGCTCTTGGCGCCGCGTGTCATGTTGCGCTTGTACTTGTCACCGACCCAGAAGTTGACGCCGACGCCATTGACCGACCAGCCGCACAGTTCCCCGCTGAAGGATCCGCCGGTGCAGTACTGATCACCGATGGAGGGCGAAACAGACCACATCGAGTCGATGGAGTTCGAGGTCGAGGAGCCGACTCCGCCGCGGAAGATGCTGTACCCGCTGCTGGTGCCTGCCGACGCCAGAATTGTATAGCTGTCAATATTCAGATGTATACCGTCTATTGCGTGGGAGGTTCAGTGGGCTCTGCCGGCGACAGTGGAGTCGAGCCCATCGAGGGATACCTGCCCGGATTCGCCGCGCGCGGCTGGGTGGGGCTTTTCGTCGAGCGGGAGAAGACGGCGATGCACCCGTACTCGCTCTGACCGCTGAGGCGGTCCGGGACGCTCGCCCGGGGAAGCGCGATCAGCCGGTCATCGGCACGGTTTCCCGCATGATCGACGCCTACGCGAGACGCGATCGGCATGATCTGGGCCGATGTCGGCTACCGGGGCCACCCCGTCGACTGGGCCGCCAAGCCACTGGGCAGCACGGTCGCGATCGTCCGCAAACTCACCGGCCAGGGCGGGTCCCAGGTCCTGCACCGCAGGTGGGTCGTGGAACGGCGGGCAATCAGGGAGTGCGGTCGGTGTAGAGGACCACGGTGCCGAAGAGGTGGTCGTGCCAGGCTCGGCGTTTGGAGTCGGTGAGGATGCCGACCATGCCGATGAGCCAGAGGACGGGGATGGCGAGGCCGACGAGGGCGCGCAGGAAGGCGCGGCACAGGCCGACGTGGCGGCCGTCGGTGCGGCGGACGACGGTGCCGAACAGCAGGGAGCCCAGGGTCTGGCCGGTCATCCACCAGCAGGCGGTGAAGTAGACGATGGGCAGTACGGCGGCGACCACCGCCGAGGCCGCCTTGAGCCAGCCGGGGGCCTGGCCGGCCAGCGCCGACCAGACCGCCGGGACGCCGGAGACGGCCAGCGACGAGGCGATCGCGAGCATCCCGGCGTCGATGGCCAGCCCGGAGACCCGGGAGACCATGCCTGCGTACGGTGGATGGTGGCCAGCCGCGGTCACCGCTCACCGTTCGCGTGGTGGCGGTGGAACACCCGCCGGAACGAGGACTCGATCCGGTCGTCGGCGGTCGCGGAGGTCTCGCGCAGCTCGTCGGTGGCGCTGGCGAGCACGCCGCGGCTCTGCTCGGTGATCAGCTCCTGGAGCCGGGGGTCGCGGGTCATGTCGTCGATGACGACGGGGATGACCTTGCGCCTGATCTCGGGGATGGCGCCCTCGACGAGGCGCGGCACCACGCTGTTGATCAGGTATGGCATCAGGTTGTCCACCATGCGCGGCACGATCGATTTCTCGACCCAGGTCAGGCTCTCGTCGACGGTGTCGCGCAGCGCGACGGCCGCGGCGGCGCGGCTGGAGACCAGGGTGTCGCGTCCGCGCAGACCGGCGGCGGTGACGACGTCGCGGGCGGTGTCGATCGGGGAGTTCGCCGGCAGCGCGGCGCGGGTGGCCCCGGCGAGTCTGCGGGCCTGGCTGCGGGTGGCCTCGCCGACCCGGGCTCCGGTGCGTCTGGCGAGGTCGTAGCTCTGCTGGGTGAGGCCGACGGCGATGGCGACCGGTGAGCGGGCGTCGGCGGGCGAGGGCTCGACGCCGCTGGTGAGCAGGTCTTCGATGCGGGCCTGTTCGGCCGGGTCGACCGGGCCGGTGAGCCTGCGGAGTCGTTCGGCGACGAGCATCGCGGCGCCGAGAGCGAGGCCCGGCACGCCATGCCGCGCCCTCGCGGGTTCGGTCATAACATGAATTTACTCCAGACCACCACATAGCGGGGCTAATGCGGAGCTAATACCGGCCGGTAGCTCTGACCCATGCCGCTCAAGATCGCTCGACTTGCCCGGCACATGGGCGAAACCGCGCTCAAGATACGCACAGGTGCCCGGCAAGTCGAACGATCAGGCGCGACGGCGCGGACGGATGAGAAACGCCCGGACGGGGCGGCCCGTTTCCGGGCGTACGCCGGTTTACAGCGGTGGAGCGGGCCGCGGCGGCCCGCCGGATCGCTGGAGGCGGCCCTTGTCCCGGTTCTTCGACGGCGTCTGGTCGTGGCTGGTCGCCGCGGCAGCCGAGACCTCGTGGCGCGAGCTGATGCCGCTGGGCCTGGCCGGCGCGTTCGTGTGGGGGCTGTGGTTCTACCGGGTGCTGCTGTCCCGGCTGGACCGGCCGGTCCTCAACGACTTCCGCACGTCGGTGTCGGTGGTGGTGCCGTCCTACCGCGAGGACCCGGACATCCTGCTGGAGTGCCTGCACAGCTGGCTCGCCCAGAACCCCGACGAGGTCGTGCTCGTGCCCGACGTCGGCGACACCGAGGTGCTGCGGCGGCTGGCCGCCGTCGACGACCCGCGCCTGCGGGTGCTGCCGTTCACGCACCGGGGCAAGCGCTCGGCGTTGGGCGTCGGCATCCGCGCCGCCCGCGGCGAGCTCGTCGTGCTGGTCGACTCCGACACGCGCTGGCAGCGCGGGCTGCTGGCGGCCGTGCAGATGCCGTTCGCCGACCCGACCGTCGGCGGCGTCGGCACCCAGCAGAACGTGCACCAGCGCACCACCAGCGTCTGGCGGCGGGTCGCGGACTGGCTGGTGAACCTGCGTTACCACGACTACGTGCCGGCGATGGGCCGGGCCGGGGCGGTGGCCTGCCTGTCGGGGCGCACGGCGGCGTACCGGCGCTCGGTGGTGCTGCCGGTGCTCGACCATCTGGAGAACGAGTTCTTCCTCGGCCGGCGCTGCGTGGCCGGTGACGACGGCCGGCTGACCTGGCTGGTGCTGGCCTCGGGCTACCGCACCGTGCACCAGTCCTCGGCGCGGGCGATGTCGATGTTCCCGTCGACGCTGCGGGCGTTCGTCAAGCAGCGGGTGCGCTGGAGCCGCAACTCCTACCGCTGCTACCTGACCGCGCTGTGGAAGGGCTGGCTGTGGCGGACCCCGCTGGTCACGAAGATCACCGTGCTGCAGATCCTGCTGACCCCGGTCACCATGGGCATGGCCCTGGGCTACCTGCTGCTGTCCCGGCTGGAGTTGAGCCCGCGCGGGGCGGTGGTGGTGCTGTTCTGGCTGCTGGCCGGGCGCGGTATCCGCGGCTGGTCGCATCTGCGCCGCCATCCCCGGGAACTGCTGATGCTGCCGCTGATCGCGGCGGTGGTCATCGGGATCTCGCTGCCGATCAAGCTGTACGCGTTCGCGACCATGAACCGGCAGGGCTGGCTGACCCGCGGCGCGGACCGCATCGGCGGCGACGGCCAGGGCGCGAGCACGCTGTCGGGGTCCCCGCCCACCCCCGCCCGGCGTCGGGCCGTGGCCGTCTCGTCGGAGACCGCATGAACCGGCCCTGGGCAGCCGCGCCCTTTCGGCGGGTCGCGTCCGTGCTCGTCCGTGCCGCCACCACCGCCGTCCTGCTCACCGCCGCGGCAGGCGCGTCCGCCACGCCCGCGGCCGCGGCCCGACCCGCGGCCCATCGCGCCTCCGCCGCCGAAGCCGCGCCGGCCGATGCCGAGCGGCAGGCCGCGCTGGTGGCCGCCGAGGACCGCTGGCTCAACCAGGTCCGGGCGGTGACCGCGGTGGCCCCGCTGCGCGATCTGCTCAGCCGCCCGCCGGGCAGCACCACGCAGAAGTGGGACCGGCCCTACCGGCTCGACACCGCCGGCGGCTACACGCTGGTGCTGACCGCGCGCACGGCCGCGTACACGGTCGACGACCTGCTGCGGCTCGCGCCGCAGACGTTCGTCCGCCAGCAGCAGGGCGCGTACCTGCTGACCGAGAACATCTACATCAACTCGGGGGCGCGGCTGAAGCTGGCCCACCCGGGCGGCCTGGAACTGCGCCTGGCCAGCCGCAGCAGCGGGTTCGTGGCGATCGTGTCGTTCGGCGGCGGCCTGACCCTGGAGGGCACCAAGCAGGCGCCGGTACGCGTCACGAGCTGGGATCCGCGTACCGGCAAACCCGACACCGACGTCCGCGACGGCCGGGCCTACCTGCGGGCCATCGGCGGCAACTTCGCGATGAGCCACACCCGCGCCTCCCACCTGGGGTTCTGGAGCGGCCGCACCGGCGGGGTCAGCCTGACCGGCACCGACCGGCCCGACACCGGCGCGGTCGAGGGCCCGTCGGCGGCGACGCCCGGCCGGATCCTGCCCGGCGAGGTGCGGGTGCTGTCCGGGGGCCGGGTCGCCAGCCCGGACAGCAGGTTCACCGTGCCGAGCCTGTCCTACGTGTCCGGGACCATCGGCGACAGCGAGTTCGTCGGCAACGCGTACGGGTTGTTCGTGTCCAGCGCCGACGGCATCAAGATCACCGATACGAAGGTGCGCGACAGCATGCAGCACGGCGTGGTGCTGCACCGCTTCGCCACCAACGCGGTCATCGAACGGACCGTGTCCGAGCACAACGGCGGCGACGGCTTCCTGCTCTCGCGCGCCACGCAGCAGGTCCGCATCACCAACACGACCGCCGAACGCAACGGCGGCAACGGGTTCACCCTCAGCGGCCGGCCGCTGGCCGACGGCCCTTCGGCGTCGGGGCAGTCGACCGCCAGCTACGGCGCGAACACCGTCTCGCACAGCACCGCCCGAGGCAACGGCCACTACGGCTTCGAGATCCTCGGCGGCCTGTCCGTCAGCATCCAGGAGAACCAGATCGAGGGCGGCGACATGGGCATCGTGGCCCGGCTCGGCGTACGCGACCTGACGCTGACCGCCAACCGGCTGAAGGACCAGCGCCGCCAGGCCATCGCGATCCGCGACGGCGTCGCCGGGGCCCGGATCAACGGCAACCTCATCGAGAGCACCCAGACCGGGGTGTACGTGCGCGACTCCGTCGCCGAGGTGCGCGGCAACACCATCCACGACGCGAACAGCCACGGCGTCACCTTCGTCGGCGCGGTCGGCGGCTCGGTCGCCGCGGGCAACGCGATCACCGGCATCGGCCCCAGCGCCGTGGACACCGGCCGGGCCGAGGGCAAGCTCACGGTGCGCGACAACCAGACCGACGCGTGGCTGGACACCAGCACGCTCTGGGCCCGGGTGCGCCACTACGCCAGCCCGATGACGCTGCTGTGGACCACGATCCTGCTGCTCATCGTCGTGCTGGCGTTCCGCCGCCGGCGCGAGGACCACGGCCACCCGTACGCGGCGACGAAACCGCTGTTCCCCGGCGAGCCGCCCCCGGCGCGGACCGGCCCCGGCAGGCCCAGCCCGCGCGAGACGGCCCGCGGCCGGGCCAGGGTGGTGATGGCGGAATGACCGCACCTGCTCCGCGCCGACCAAGTCCCCGGCCCGCGCCGCGCCGCGCAGCCCCGCCGCCGCCCGCCGCGGTCCGCGCTCGGGCACGCCACCACGGCTGGGGTCCGATACTGCCGTTCGCGGCGACGTCCCTGCTGGCGGGGATCGTCGTGCTGGTGCTCATGGCAATGGCCGGATGCCTGGGACCGAACGCCGGTGTGGCATCCGGCGCCGGCGCGACCCCGGACGCCGCCCGCTCCGGCTCCGCCGCGGCCCCGACACCGAGCCGGGCCCCATCGGCCTGCCCGCCCGCCACGGTGACGGTCGCGGACGCGCCGGCGCTGGCCACCGCCCTGGCGCGGGCCCGGCCCGGGGACAGCATCAGGCTCAAGGACGGGGTGTACGCGGGCCGCTTCGCCGCCACCACCCCCGGCACCGCCGCGAAACCCGTGCACCTGTGCGGCGGCCGCGGCGCGGTGCTCGACGGCGGCGGCACCGGCCACGGGTACGGGCTGCACCTCGACGGCGCGGACCACTGGCGGCTGACCGGGTTCACGGTCCGCAACGCCCAGAAGGGCGTCATGCTCGACCGGACCAGCCACGCCGCGCTCACCGGCCTGACCGTGGAGCACATCGGCGACGAGGCGATCCACCTGCGCGCCTTCAGCTCCGACAACCTGGTGCGCGACAGCGTCGTACGCGACACCGGCCTGCGCCGGGCGAAGTTCGGCGAGGGCGTCTACGTCGGCAGCGCCGAGAGCAACTGGTGCGACGTCACCGCCTGCGAGCCCGACCGCAGCGACCGCAACGTGATCCGCGGCAACCGGATCAGCGCCACCACCGCCGAACCCGTCGACGTCAAGGAGGGCACCACCGGCGGTACCGTCGAGGCCAACACGTTCGACGGCGCGGCGATGACCGGCTCGTACGCCGACTCCTGGGTCGACGTGAAAGGCAACGGCTGGCTGATCAAAGCCAACACCGGCCGTCACTCGCGCGGCGACGGCTTCCAGACCCACCGCGTCGCCGACGGCTGGGGCGACCGCAACGTGTTCACCGCCAACACCGCCGCCGTCGACGGCCCCGGCTGGGGCTTCCACCTCGCGCCCGTCGCCGGCAACGTCGTCGCCTGCGACAACACGGTCACCGGCGCGGCCAAGGGGTTTGCCGACACGGCCTGCCGCCGGACATGGTGAAGCCCGGGAGACTGTCCTTCTCCCGGGCCTCGGAGTGCCACCGAATTGCACACACCAGCACGTTTAAGCGAACGGGTCAGTATCAAGACCCCGTGTCTCTACCGTTTGGACTACCGCCCCAGGAAGAGGAGCGGGCCGGGCTCGAACCGGCACCCCGGGGATTTCGCCCGTACGCGGTCGACCTGGTGTTCGGTGGCGAATGCTGAGTCTGGAGCGAGAATCTGAGATTGATCGCGGCTGCCTCTGCCAGTTGGGCTACCCCCGCAGGTGGTGCGGGGGGTGGGACTCGAACCCACACTGTCACCGCGTTGTTCAGCTTCAGCTTCAACTTCAGCTTGCGCTCCTCGCGCACCCCCGCCCTCCGGCGGGGGAGTCTGGTGGTCAGGCGAACAGGTAACCGAAGACGCGGTCGCCGACGTGCTTGTCGACCGCCTCGGCGTTGTTGGCCTCCTCGCGGGCGAACTTGACCGCCTGCTGCAGCTTCTCCACCCGCTCCAGCAGCGTCGACACCCGCTTGGCCGGCAGCGCGCCGGAGAACTTCACCGTGGTCCAGTAGCCCACCGCGATGTCCTCGTAGTACACCTCGACCTGCGCCGGGTGCTTCTCGGTCGCCTCGGCCTTGACGTGGTTGCGGGGCACCTTCTTGGTGCGGATGGTGCGCACCGGCTCGGTGGACCAGCAGTCCGCGGAGTCGCTGAACATCCACGACTCGGCCGCGTCCAGCACCGGCAGCTTCTTGACGAAGGTGTGCAGGTCGGTGAGCTGCTTCTCCAGGAACAGCAGGTAGGTCACCGGCACGTCGGACAGCAGCACCCGGTCGTCGACCACCACGTCGGCGCGGGCCACGCAGTTGGTCGCGTCCTTGGTCGCGGTCACGTCGAACAGCCGCGACAGGGTGGTGCCGATCTGGCGCAGCACGTCCTCGGCGCGGGTCTGCACCTTCGTGGACTCCGGCGGCAGCTGCTCGCCCTCCTCGTCCTTGGCCTGGTACGTCCGCGAGATGCCCGACAGCAGCGCCGGCTTCTGCACGGCGTGGTGGGCCTCGGTCAGGTCCTGGAACGAGCGGCTCTTGATGCCCTTCTCGATTGCGATGATCTGGTTCAGCTTCGCCATCAGTGTTCCTCCCGGCGAGTGACGCTAGACGATCACCCAGTCGAGCGGCAATCGGGATTCCGACCGTGCGAACTCAGTTGATCAAGTACGGTGAACTCCTGGTGGAGTCGGGGGTGGTCGGCCGTGGTTCTCGGCTTTGCGATGCTGGCCACCGGGTTCGTCTTCGTCTGCGGCGCCAACGACGGCGCGGCCCTGCTCGCCCTGGCCCTGCGCCAGCGCGAACTGCCCCTCTACGGCGTTCTCGCCGTGCTGCTCGCCGCGATCATCGCCGGACCCGCGCTGTTCGGCCTCGCCGTCGCGCACACCTTCACCGACCGCCTCGTGAACGCCGGCGGCGTCCGGGGACCCCTGGTCGTGCTGGCCGGGGTCGGCGTCGCACTCGCCCTCGTCCTGACGTTGGCCTGGCGCGGCGTGCCGACGAGCGTGACCCTGGCGGTGCTCGGCGGCCTCGCCGGGGTCGGCGCCGGTCTGGGCGTGCCGCCCGCCTGGTCCACACTCGCCGTCGTGCTCGCGGTCGCCGCGCTCGCGCCGCTGCTCGGCGGCGGCCTCGGCTACCTGCTCGGACTGGCCGCACGCCGGCTGCCCACGACGTCCCGGCTGTCCCGCGCGATGCGGTACGCGCACGTCACCGCGTTCGTCGGGCAGAGCCTCGCCTACGCCGCCAACGACGGGCAGAAGATGTTCGCGGTGGTCGGGGTGGCGCTCGGCGTTGCCCACCGGGCCCCCGGCATGCAGGCCCCGCCCCTGCTGCTGCTGTGCGCGACGGCGCTGGTGTTCGCGGCCGGGGCGGTGCTGAGCCTGCGGCGCATGGCCCGGGGCGCGGCCGGCGGGCTCACCCCGCAGCGTCCGTGGACCCTGGTCACGGCCGGGGTAGCGTCGGCGACCGCGGTGTTCGGCAGCGCGGGCATGGGCGTGCCCGTCAGCATGACCCAGTCCGCCACGGCGGGCCTGGTCGGCGCGGGAGCCAGCACCGGCGTACGCCGCATCCGCTGGCAGTTCGCCACCCCCGTGCTCACCGCGTGGCTGGTCACCGTGCCCGCGAGTCTCACCCTCGGCTACGCCGCCGGCCTGGCCCTGCGGAGCACGCTGTGAACCCGCCGCCAGCTGCCGCGCGATGTGAACGGGCCGCGAGGAGGTCACCGTGATCAGGCTGCGGCGGGTGCTCGACGACCTCGCGGGGCGCGCCCCCAAACGGGTGCTGGCGATCGTGCTCGCCCAGATCGACGCCGCCCTGGAAGGGGTGGCGCTGGCGGTGATGGTGACCATCGGCGAGATCGAGCCGCCGCTGGCCCGGCTGCGCATCGCCGAGATCGAGCACGACGGCGACGCCCACCGGGGACGCCTCGTCGCCGAGCTGGCCGCGACACTGGCCACCCCGATCGACCGCGAGGACCTGTTCCGGCTGTCCCGCTCCGTCGACGACGTGCTCGACCACCTGCGCGACTACGTGCGCGAGACGGACCTCTACGGCGTACGCCTGGACCACCACGCGGTCGCGATGCTGGAGCAGGTCGCCATCGGCCTGCGCGATCTGCGCCGGGCACTCGACCGGCTGGTCGACCACCCGGCCGAGGCCGCCGAGGCGGCGCTGGCCGCGCACAAGCGCTCCGGCCGGGTGCGCCACCTCTACGCCCAGGAACTGGCCGAGCTGCTCAGTGGCGAGGTCACCGGCCCCGTGCTCAAGCAGCGCGAGCTGCTGCGCCGCCTGGACGTGGTGGGGCTGCGCCTGGCCGAGTGCGCCGACGCGCTCGCCGACGCGATGCTCAAACGCAGCCTGTGACTCACGTGGACGATGCTTCACCCGTGGCTGAACTCGGGTGAAGCATCGTCCACCTCGATCAGGTGTGTCCCGCGGCCCGGGTCACTTGTCGTTCGCGCCCGGCCCGACCCAGCGGCCCAGCGGCCGGTCGGTGGCGTCCTGGTCGTCGTCCTTCTTGGACCGGTCGAGTCCCGCCAGCAGGCCGGCCAGGCCGCCGCTGCCGATACCGCTCTTGGAGAGGCGCTGGTCCAGCTCGGTCGGGCCACCCGAGCCGGCGTCGGTCAACGCCAGCATCTGAGCAGCCTCCTCTGGGCTCAGGCGGTATTCGGCGCTGACCTCCTCTGGGTTGTTACGGGCGTGCGCGGCGAACTCGTGATCGATCGCCATCCGCTCGACGACCTCAGGGAACCGGGACATGATCTAGGTCCTTTCGCTGGGTGGTGCATCAGATCGAGGGTAGGGGTGCATGGCATTAGCCAGGAGCGAAGCTTCGGGTCGCCACCGTGGACGTCTTAGACTTGAGTATATGTGAAGCTGTCATATACTTGTCCGATGACGACACGACGGGTCCGGAAGGTCGCGGGCGGGGTCTATGACCTTGGTCTGCATGTCGTGTGGTGCTCGAAATACCGCCGCCCTGTCCTCACCGGTGATGTTGCATCTAGATGCGATGAGCTGGTCCGTGGCGTCTGCGGCGAGCGTGGGTGGGATGTCGTTGCGCTGGAGATCATGTCCGACTTCGTCCACCTCGTGGTGAAGCCCGATCCGAAATCCGCACCATCCCTGGTGGCAAGCCAAGTCAAGGGCCATACGTCGCGAGTCCTGCGACACGAGTTTTCGCAGTTGCGTTCGAAGCTGCCGACCCTATGGTCGTCGTCGTACTTCGTGGGTTCGATCGGCGTCGTCTCTGGGGAAACTGTTCAGCGCTACATCCAGACGCAATACGAGCGCCCTTGGCGCAAGAATGGCGAGCGCTTGCCGTCCGGGCCGGCAGATGTGGCGATCGGATGAGACGTTCCTTCAAATTCCGCCTCAATCCGACAAGCGGGCAGTCCGCACGCCTGCAGGCATGTCTCACCGATCATCGTCTGCTCTACAACGCTGCGCTACAGGAGCGACGCGATGCGTGGAGCAAATGTCGTATATCGATCAGTTATGGGAGCCAGTCTGGTCAGTTGAAGGAGATCCGGGCGACCGATCTGGACGGGCAGGGGAGGTGGTCGTTCTCTTCTCAGCAGGCGACGCTCCGTCGGCTCAACAAAGTGTTCAATGCGTTCTTCAGCCGTGTGGCTAAGGGCCATCGAGGTGGGTATCCGCGGTTCAAAGGGGTGGGCTGGTTTCACATCGTTGAATGGCCCAAGAACGGCGACGGCTGCAAGTGGGATAGTCAGCCAGGCGGCAGCCATCTGCGCGTCTACTTGCAGGGTGTGGGACACATCAAGGTCCGTGCGCACCGAAAGCTGCAAGGGCGGGTAAAGACCATCAGTGTCAAGCGCGAGGGTGTCGGTCAGCACCCAAAGTGGTATGTGATCGTGTCGTGTGACGACGTACCTGTCCGGGCGCTCCCCGCAGTTGGGGTGGTCATCGGAGTGGACATGGGTGTGGCGTCCTTCCTTACCACCTCCGATGGTGCCCAAGTCCCAAATCCGAGGTTCCTTGCGGGCGCCGCCGTTAACCTCGCGGCTGCACAGCAGGTGCTGGCGCGAAAGAAACACGGATCGAACAACCGTCGTCGTGCGCGCGCCCGAGTTGTTGCGATCCACAGCAAAGTGCGACGTCAGCGAAACGACTTCCACCACAAAACGGCGCTGGCTCTCGTGCGGGATCACGACTCGATCGTCGTGGAACACCTTCAAGTCGGGAGTATGACCCGCAGCGCATCCGGCACGAGCGAGGAGCCAGGCACCAACGTGTCTCAAAAATCCGGGCTCAACCGGAGCATCCTCGACGCGGGTTGGTCATCGTTCATTGCGATCTTGTTCGCCAAGGCTGAGAGCGCCGGACGTACGGCGATCGCGGTGAACCCAACCAACACGTCTCGTATCTGCCCGAACTGCGGTCACACAGCTGCGGCCAACCGCCAGTCGCAGGCGGAATTCTGCTGCCAAGAGTGCAAACACACTTGTCATGCCGATATTGTGGCTGCGATCAACATCCTGAGACGCGGGCTGGCGTCTCTGCCCAAGTCTTGATCGACTTGCGCGAAGCCCTTCGCCTTCAACGGGGGGAGCAGTCACTGTGCGGTGTTGTGGGAGAGATCGACAACACATACCGAGGCATGCAGGTGGCACCGGCGAAAGGCCGAATGATGAAGCTGACGGTAGTGGGGTGTGCCGGGTCGGTGCCCGGTCCGGACAGTGCCGGGTCCTGCTACCTGGTGGAACAGGGCGGACAGCGGGTGCTGCTGGACGTGGGCACGGGCGCGGTCGGCCCGCTGCAGCGCCACGGCGATCCGGCGGACCTGGACGCGGTGCTGATCACGCACGCGCACCCGGACCACTGCTCGGACCTGGGTTCGATCGCCTACCTGCGCGACCGCGTCAAGGCCGGGCCGCTGGACGTGTACGGTCCGGCGAATCTGCGCGCCGAGCTGAACTGGCGGCATCCGGCGCCGCAGTTCGTGTTCCACGATCTGCCGTCCGAGCTGCCGAGCCTCGGTTCGCTGGAGGTCACGTTCGCGGCGGTCGAGCACGGCATGGAGTCGTACGCGTTCCGGGTCGGCGACGCCCTGTGCTACACCGGCGACACCGCCCCCTGCGAATCGCTGGACAAGCTGGCCCAGGGCTGCGAGGTGCTGCTGGCCGAGGGCGCCGGCTTCGACGACACCGGTGTGCCGCGCCACCTCACCGCAGGCGACGCGGGTCGGCTCGCGGCCCGCGCCGGAGCCAAGCTACTGGTGCTGACCCACCTGCGTTCCTGGCTCGACCACGGCCGCCTGCTCGACGAAGCGGCCCGCCACACGGACTGCCCCGTCATCCTCGCACACCCCCACCTCCGCCTGCAGCTGTAGAAAGGAAGGGCACCTTCACAACGCTCCGCGTTGTAGAAGGTGCCCTTCCCAACCTCGGATCGCCGGGGAGCTGCGGGAACGCGGTCTCCGGGCCGGGGCGCAGGTCACCGGCGGCGGTCCAGGCCGGCGAGCTGCCAGGCGAGGCGGCGGCGGAAGGCGGCGCTGCGGCCGAGCAGCCCGAGTACCAGGTTGCGGGCGGGCCGCACGAACGCGGGCATGGTCGCCAGCGTGGTGAGCCGCCCGGCGAAGGCCACGACCTTCTGCGCGTGCGCGCGGTGCGTGGCGGCGTACTCGTCGAGGATCTCTGGCGAGGCTCCCTGGAGCACGCGGGAGAGCGCGTCGCCGAGCGCGGCCGCGTCGTCGATGCCGAGGTTCATGCCCTGCCCGCCGGCCGGCGAGTGGACGTGGGCGGCGTCGCCGGCCAGCAGCACCCGGCGGTCGCGGAACGTGTCGGCGACGCGGTGGTGCACCCGGAACCGCGAGCCCCAGACCACCTCGCGGACGGCGACCCGTGCGGCCTTCGGCCCGCGGGTGTCGAGCAGGTGCTGCACGAACGCGACGTCGGGCACCTCCGGGGCGCTGTCCACGGTGGCGACGATCCGAAACGTCCCGTCGGGCAGTGGCGCGACGACGACCATCCCGGCGGGGGAGAAGTACAGGACGACCTCGGCGTCGGAGACCGCGCCGTCGAGCCGGACGTCGGCCAGCGTGAACGACTCGGCGTACGTGCTGCCGGTGAAGCCGATCCCGGCGTTCTGGCGGACGGTGCTGTGCATGCCGTCGGCCCCGATGAGGTAGGTCGCCCGGATCTCGCGTCCGCCGTCGAGGGTGGCGGTGACGCCGGTGTCGTCCTGCCGGACGGCGGTCACCGTGGCGGGGCGCAGCACCGTGCCGCCGAGTTCCTTGAGCCGGGCCAGCAGCACGGCCTCGGTCTCCGCCTGGGAGATCATCAGTGTGTACGGGAACGGCGTAGGCAGCCCGCCGAACGGCACCGGGACGAGCAGCCGGTCGCGGTCGCGGATGGTGAACCGGGCCGCGTGGATGCCGCGGGCCGTCAGCTCCTCGGTGACGCCGTAGGGCTGGAGCACTTCGAGGGTGCGGGCGTGCACGACCGCGGCCCGGGACGTGTTCGCGCCCTCGGCCTGCGTGTCGACGACGGTGACGGTGTGCCCGCGCTGGGTCAGCACGACGGCGGCGGTGAGCCCGGCGGGGCCGGCTCCGACGATCAGGACGTCGACGGTCGGGGTGGACATCTTTTCCTCCAGGTCAACGATCGTTGGCCAACACTTGTTGACTTCGACGGTAGACCGGGGTCGGATTGATTGTCAACAGGTGTTGGCCTACAGTTGTTGACATGCGGCGTACCTCGGAGGAAACGAAGTCGATCATCCTGGCGGCGGCTCGTGAGCGCTTCGCCGCGGACGGCTACGAGCGCGCCACCATCCGGTCCATCGCCGCCGACGCGAAGATCGACCCAGCCATGGTCATGCGCTACTTCGGCAGCAAGGAGAAGCTGTTCGCCGCGGCGGCCGAGTTCGACCTGCGGTTCGACGCCCTGGCCGACGTGCCGCGAGAGCAACTCGGAGCGGCGTTCGTGCGGCACTTCCTGCGCCAGTGGGAGGCCGGCGAGTCACTGCAGGTGCTGCTGCGCACCGGCATCACCAACGACGGCGCGGCCGAGCGCATGCGCGAGATCTTCGCCGGACAGCTCGCCCCGAAGATCGCCCAGCTCACCGGCGACCCGGCGAGCGCACCCGTACGCGCCGCGATGGTCAGCGCCCAGATGCTCGGCATCGGCCTGGCCCGCTACATCCTGCAGTTCCCGCCGGTGGTGGCCATGTCCGAGGAGGACCTGGTGACCTGGCTCGGACCGACGGTCCAGCGCTACCTCACCGAACAGCCCGCCTGACACCGCGGGCGCGGGATCAGCTCATCCGCTCCAGCCACGGCCGGCTCGCCTTGCCGAAGGGCTCGGCGTGCGCGCGTACCGCCGCGAGCAGCTCTTCGGCGTTGCGCCGGGCTCCGGCGACGACGTCGTCGGGGTAGGCGAACAGGACCCGGTGCTCGTCGAACTCGTCCTCGTCGAGCAGTTCCACCTCGCCGGTCTCGCGGCGGCGTACCACGTCGAGGTCCAGGTCGATGGAGACGACCTCGTCAGGGCCGTGCCACACCGGCCGGTCGGACACGTCGATGTAGAGCTCGGTGCGGTGCGGGGCGGCGTTGAACGCAGCCACCCAGTCGCCCTCGTGCGGGATCAGCACCACGTGCGCGACCGGGAAGAACACGGCCGGTTCCGCGCCGCGCCGCCACGGCGTGTGCGTCGTCGCGCCCAGCCACACCCCGTGCTCGTCCTCGCCGAGCCGGGGCATGGTGGCGTGCCAGTGCAGGCGGCCGTCGTACTTGCGGGCCACCACCCGCACGTCGCCTGGCCGCGGCGCGAGATCCTTCTCCAGCCAGTGCCGGGCGTACGGGTTGCCGTTGTAGTCGCCGATCTCGTGGTAGCCGCCGGTCCGGTACAACTGCAGGGCTTCGGGCTGGCGGTCGCCGGTGTCGAGGCGGATGCGCCGGTAGCCGCGCCGCCGGGCGACGTCCTCCAGCTCGACCATCATGGTGCGGGCCAGGTTACGTCCGCGGGCGGCGGGGCGCAGGAACACCCGCCGCACCTCGGCGCTGTGGTCGTCGCACCGGCGCAGGCCGCCGCAGCCGATCGGTTCGTCGCCGTCGTACATGACCAGCCAGGTGCCGTCGGGTGCGCGTAGTTCCGCGAGGTCCAGGGCCGGGGCCGAGGCAGCGCCGGACCGTTCGTAGCGGGCGCCGATGTCGGCGAGGAACTCGGCGGTCAGCTCCCGCGACACGTCGTCGTCGGGGTCCTGCACCGCGATGCGCACCTTCGGCACGTCGATCCTCCCTCGTCCGGCTCCACATCGAGAATGCCGTATCGACGCCGGTCAGGTCACGTCACCCCGATCATCCGGTGTGGACGGCACAGATTCGTCCCCGGATCGCGGCAACATCCGGCGGTGGTGCACCCGTCCTCAAGAGGAGTGGGCGGCGCGGCGCGTCGCCCGTCGAGAGGAGCGACCTGTGTCCCAGCGCCGCCGCCGTGCATCCGCCAAAGCCGCCCCGCCTCCTGCCCGCCGCCGCGCCCCGCTGTGGAGCAAGCTCGCCGTGACGTTCGGGGCGCTGCTGATGATGATCTCCGGTGGCAGCCTGATCGCGGTCAAGTCCTTCGCCGACACGCTGCTCGACAGCGTCGAGGTCGCGGCTCCGGAGGTGCTCGCGGGGCCCTCGGGGTCGGCCGCACCCGACGCCTCGGCGCTCAAGGGCGCGTTCGACATCCTGCTGTTGGGCATCGACACGCGGTCGGGGCAGAAGGCCGACAACGCGCGCTCGGACACCATCATGATCGTGCACGTGTCGGCCTCGCACCGGGAGGCGTACATGCTGTCGGTGCCGCGCGACGTGCGGGTCAACGTGCCGGGCCACGGCTACCGCAAGGTCAACGGCGCGTTCCAGGCCGGGCTCGGGCCCAAGGGCGACTGGGCGGGCGGCCTGAAGGTCGCCGCGCAGACGATCGGCAAGCTGACCGGGATCACGTTCGAGGCCGCGGTGGTCATCGACTTCAGTGGCTTCAACAAGGTCATCAAGGCGCTGGGCAGCGTGCGCATGTGCGTGGAGGCCGACACGAGGTCGATCCACCATTTCATGGTCAAGGGCAAGCCGAAGTACGTCGGCGGCATGGAGAACGACACCGAGGCCAACGCGTACGCCAACCGCACCGGCAACCAGCGCTACGTGCACAGGAAGGGCTGCCGGGACATGCAGGACTGGGAGGCGCTGGACTTCGCCCGGCAGCGCTACCTGCCGGACAACTCCCTCGACTACGGCCGCCAGCGCCACCAGCAGCAGCTCATGCAGGCGATGGTGGCGAAGGCGACCTCCGCGGGGGTGCTCACCGACATCGGCAAGGTCAACAACCTGATCCGGGCGGCCGGTGAGTCGATGCTGGTCAGCCTGCCCCGGGGCATGGACGTCATCGACTTCTTCTTCGCCATGCAGGACATCGCCGCCGCCGACCTGCTGTCACTGAAGACCAACGGCGGCTGGTACAACGGCTACGTGATCAACAAGGAGTCGTTCGAGGACCTCAACGAGACGTCGAAGCTGATGTTCAAAGCCGCCTCGGTCGACAAGCTCGGCGAGTTCGTCCTGATCCACCCGGAGATCGTGAACAAGAAGCCCTAGCGGTATCCGGTGACGTCGGCCGGCTTGCCCGGGTCCTGGACCTCCACCAGGTAGCGCCAGCAGTCCGGCCGGCTGCCGTCGAGGTCGGTGAACCCGTACTCCCGCGCGAGCTGCCCGCTGGAGACCGACTGGCCGTTCCACCGGGCGACCCGCGGATCGGCGGCGAGCGCGGCGACGGCGCGGCCGGTGTACGCAGGGGACTCCGAGATCGCGAAGTGGGGTTGCGCGGCCACGGCGACACGCCAGGTGGCCTCCGTGACGCCGTAGTGCTCCAGCATGATCTCCGAGCGCATCCAGCCGGGTGTCAGCGCGACCGCGGTGGCCCCGTACGGTGCGAGTTCCTTGCCCTGGGCGAACGCCATCCGCAGCACGGACATCTTGGCCAGGTCGTAGTAGAAGCCGACCCGGTAGTTGGCGCGGTTGTACTCCTCGGTGCCGTCGGTCATGCCCACCACCAGGCCGCCGGGCTGCTTGATCAGCAGCGGCAGCGCGTAGTGGCTGGTGATGATGTGGGTGTCGACGGCCAGCCGCAGGATGCGCAGGCCGGTCTCCAGGTCGTCCTCCCACAGCTTCTTGTCCCAGCTGAACAGCTTCTCGGCACCCCAGATGGCGTTGACCAGGACGTCGAGGCGGCCCTGCTCGGCGTCGATCCGCTGGACGAGCCGCTCGACCTGCTCCGGCACCAGATGGTCGACCTGCACCGGGATCGCGGTGCCACCGGCGGCGCGGACCAGCTCCGCCGTCTCCTCGATCGTCTCCGGCCGGTCCATCTCCGAGCGCTGCGCGGCGGTGCTGCGCCCGGTGAGATAAACAGTGGCACCCTGCGCACCCAACTGCACGGCGACCTGCCGCCCCGCGCTCCGCGTAGCACCCGCGACCAGGGCGATCTTTCCTGCCAACGTGTCATTCACAGGTCGATCCTGTCAGCGAACCCTGACAGGTCCTGTCATGTTTTGGAGCAATGTCCCGGTGGTCTGCCGTTTACTTGTCCGGCAAGTGTGGGTGCTGCGGGAAGCTCGCCGCCCGACCGGCGCGCCGCCACGGGGTGTGCCGGGTGCCGCCCAGCCACACGCCGTGCTCGTCCTGGCCGAGGCGGCGCAGGGTGGTGTGCCAGTGCGGGCGGCCGTGGAACTTTCGGAAGGTCACGCGTACCTCGTCGGCCGACGCAGGTCTTTCTCCAGCCGGTGCAGGGTGGGCACGCCGTCGTCGACGGGCCGGTAGCCCGCGGAGAGGTACAGGCCCAGCGCCTCGGGCTGGCGGTCGCCGGTGCTAAGCCGCAGCCGCGTGTAGCCGAATCCGCGCGCGGCGTCCTCCAACTCGACCAGCAGCGAGCGCCCAACCTGGCGGCCCCGGGCGGCCTCGCGCAGGTACACCCATTTGATCTCGCCGGTGTGCTCGTCGAGCCCGCGCAGGCCGCCGCAGCCGACCGGCTCGCCACCGTCGTACACCACGAACCACGCCGCCCCGGGCGCATCCAGCACCGGCAGCGCGTCGGTCACCGCATCCGCGCTGAAGTCCTGCTCGGGGTAGCGCCGCGCCAGTTCGGCCACGAACTCCCCGCGCAGGTCACGGGAGGCGGCGTCGCCGGTGTGGCGTCGCTCGATCCGGATCTCTCCCGGCATGGTCCCTCGCCTTCTCAGGCGCGAAACGCGCCGTCCCGCCCGTGTCGCGGCTGCGGCATGAACGGTACGGCGCGTTTCGGCTCGTGGTCACTCGGTGGCGCGCACCGCGGCGGTGACGTGGGCGATCGCGCCCGCCAGCGGGATGCGCTCGGTGTGGCCGGTGGCCCGGTCGGTGAACTCGACGGTGCCTTCGGCCAGGCCGCGGGCGGCGACCGTGATCCGGTACGGCACCCCGATCAGCTCGATGTCGCTGAACTTCACCCCGGGCCGCTCCGCCCGGTCGTCGAGCAGCACGTCCATGCGCTGCCCGCGCAGCCCGGCGTACAGCGACTCGGCTGCCGCGACGACGTCGTCGGCGTTGCCGAGCACCGCGATCGCGATCTCGAACGGCGCGACCGTCACCGGCCAGACGATGCCCTTGTCGTCGTGGTGCGTCTCGACGATCGCGGCCAGCGCGCGTTCGACGCCGATGCCGTAGCACCCCATGACCGGGTTGACCCGCTCGCCGTCGGCGCCGAGCACGGTGACGCCGAGGGTCTCGGTGTAGCGGCCGCCGAGCTTGAAGATGTGTCCGATCTCGACGGTGCGCAGCACGTCCAGGGGCTGCTCGCAGCGGGCGCAGGGTTCGCCGGCGACGACTTCGCGCAGGTCGGCCCAGCGGCCCACGGCGATGTCGCGTTCGACGTCGACGCCGCGCAGGTGCACGCCGTCGCGGTTGGCGCCCGTGGTCATGTCGCGGCGGCCGCGCAGGGCGAGGTCGGCCAGGATCGGCAGGCCGGTGACGCCGACGCCGCCGAGGCTGCCCGGCAGCGCGCCGAGCGCCTCGCGGATCTCCTCGGGGTGCGCGGGGCGCACGTTCACCGCGGCCAGGGTGTCGACGAGCTTCTGCTCGACCAGGGCGTGGTCACCGCGCATCAGCACGAGGGTGAGCTGGTCGTCGACGACGTACACCAGGGTCTTGACCTGGCGGTCGGCGGTGACGCCGAAGCCGGTGACCAGGTCCTCGATGGTGCGCGCGGCCGGGGTGTCGAACGCCTCGGGCGCGCTCAGGCCGTCGCCGTCGGCGACCTGGGGCAGGTGCGAGGTGGCCTTCTCGACGTTCGCGGCGTACCCGCAGGCGCAGTGCACGACGATGTCCTCGCCGGCGGCGGTGGGGCACATGAACTCGATCGAGTCGCTGCCGCCCATGATGCCGCTGGACGCCTCGACCGGGATCGCGGGAATGCCGAGCCGGGCGAAGAGCCGCGTGTACGCCTCGTGGTGCAGCTCGAAGGAGCGGTCGAGCCCGGCGTCGTCGACGTCGAAGCTGTAGGAGTCCTTCATGGTGAACTCGCGGACCCGGATCAGGCCGCTCTTGGGGCGGGGCTCGTCGCGGAACTTCGTCTGGAACTGGTACCAGCGCTGGGGCAGGTCGCGGTAGGAGCGCAGCTCCTGGGCGACGGTGGTGAAGATCTCCTCGTGGGTCATGCCCATCGCGACGTCGGCGCCCTTGCGGTCGGTCAGCCGGAACATCTCCGCGCCGATCTTGTCCCACCGGCCGCTCTTCTGCCAGACCTCGGCCGGCTGCATGGTGGGCAGCAGGAACTCCTGCGCCCCGATGCGCGACATCTCCTCGCGGATCACCTCGATGATCTTCGCGCGGACCCGGACGGCCAGCGGGAGCAGCGAGTAGTGGCCCGCCATCAGCTGCCGGATGTAGCCCGCGCGCAGGAGCAGCCGGTGGCTGACAGCGTCCGCCCCCGCCGGGTCCTGGCGGAGGGTCGGGACGTAGAGCTCTGACCAGCGCATGACACGTACACCTGCACTCTCTGCCTGTCGGACCGGCGGCGTGCCCGCCGGGCGATCCGCCGATCCTATGAGCAGGGAGTACGCGGCACGAGCCGTTTACGGCGTGGCGCGGTCCTGCATCTCCCAGGCGTGGTCGAGCACGTGCCAGGCGATCCGGCGCGCCGCGTAGGCGTGCGGCCAGCCGCCGCGCGGCGGGGCAGTGCCGTCGGTAGGGCTGCCCAGCACCTCCAGCACCTCGGCGCGCAGCGCCGCGGTGTCGCCGGGCGCGAGGTGCCTGACCCCGATCCGGCGGGCGTACGACACCTCCGCGGCGAGCACATGCTCGACCATCCGGTCCCGGTCCCGCCCCCCGCCGCGTGGACCTTTGCGCAGCTCGGCGGGGGTGACGGCGACGACGTCGGCGAAGACGTCCCAGGCGGCCCGCACGAGGGCGGCCTGCCGCTGCGCGGTGTCGTGGTCGCGGGGAGCGAAGTCGGCGCTCGCGGGCTGCTCCGGTGCGCCGAAGTCGGTGGTCGAGCCGCCGCGCACGCGTTCCACGACGCGCACGTCACCGGGCTCGAACGGGATCTTCGCCCGCTCGGCGACGACCGCGTAGCGCTCGGCGTAGGAGGTCAGCGCCGCGAGGGCGCGTTCCGCGTCGCGCCCGGAGCGGCACCAGCCGGGCCACTCCAGGGCGCACGCGAAGATCCGTTTTGAGCCGAGTTCCAGGTATATGGAGGCCACATGGACATACTGACATGCCTGAACGGCTAGGCCAGGATGTCGTACCGTACGGTCGTCACTCCGCTGCTCAGGTTCGCGATCTCGGCGAAGGCGGCCCGGGACAGGTCCAGGCAGCGCCCGGTGATGTAGGGGCCGCGGTCGTTGATGCGCACCACGACGGATTTGCCGTTGGCGGTGTTGGTGACCCGGACCCGGGTGTTGAACTTCAGCGACTTGTGCGCAGCGGTCAACGCGTCCGGGTCGAAGGTCTCGCCGTTGGCGGTGCCCTGCGGTTCGTCGTAGTAGGACGCCTTGCAGGTGCCGGAGTCGAGCACCGTGGCGGTCTCGGTCGGCGAGGCGGGAGCGTTGCGGTTGCCGCGGGACGGGCGCTGCGGGACTTCGCGGCGGGCGTCGGTGACCTTCGGTGACGGCGACGGTGTCGCGGCGGTCTCTCCGGCGGCGGCAGTGGGATCGTTCTGCTGGGGCTCGGCGGCCACCTCGGCGGCGATCAGACCGCCTCCGACCAGGACGGCCGTGGCGACGGTGGCGGTGGCGAACGGGGCGAGCCTGCGACGGGGCTTTCGGGGCAGTGAATGTCGGCCGGGCAAGGTGCTGACCTTCCGTAGGCAACAGGACGGGCGCCGGTCGCCACGTTCACGCGAACCGGGGCCGAAGCCGACCGTATCGAGGCGTACGCATGGCATGTCAAAAGGATCGAGCATATTGGGCGCTTTTGCCCCACAAGGTTCGCCCGATCGAACGACACCGCCCCCGCGACCCGAAGGCCGCAGGGGCGGTGTCGCCGCGCGACGGTCACGACCGGATCGGCCGCTCCGCCCACTTGCTCTCATCCCCGTGCGCGCCGTCGACGATCCGCACCGCCCTGGCGTAGGCCAGCAGCGTGTCCCGGCCCACCGGCGCGCTGACCTCCAACATGAATCCATTCAGGCCATGCAGCACCACCGTGCCGTCACCGACCACCGCGGGATGTCCATCCACCTGTTCGTTCACCGAACCAGGCTTGTCCGCGGGGGTCTCCGCCGAGTCCGCGATCACCGTCGTCTCCACATCCGGCGGGAACAGCAGCGGGTCGGTGTTGTCCGCCCGGCCGAACACCAGACCGGGCCGTACGAACGGGGTGCCGTCGCCGCGGGTGCCCCGGTAGACGGTGGTCCCGGTCAGCCGCGAGCACTCCGGGATGCCCGGGACCGTGAACGGCATGGTCACCGCCGTCCCGCGGCCGATCACGAGCTGCTCGGCGGCCTGCGCGGCCATCACCCGCAGCGCGGCCATGGCCTCGGCCGACGGCTGCCGGCCGGACTCCTGCGCACCGTCGGCGGCCGCCACGAAAGCCCAGCCGCCCTCGGCCCACTGCCAGCCCAGCCGCGCCGCATCCCGGCCGTACATGCCCTGCCGTCCGGGCAGCCACGAGGCGGGCCTGCCACCCACCTGGCCGGCGCTCTCGGCCCCGGTCAGGTCTACCGGTGCGAACTCGGTGGCGTCGTGGTTGCCGAACACGGGCTTGCCGCCCGCCGCGTATACGGTCACCTCCACGGTGAACCGCTCGGCCGCGTCGTACATGAGGACGGACTGCCAGTACCGAGCCGTCCGGAAAAGCTGCGGGTACAGGCCGGACACGCCGCTGACGTCCACCCAGTGCCGCAGGACGTCGAACTCGACAGGGGCGGTCCCGGCGGGGCGCGGCGAGGTCGACACCGACGGCGACGGCTCGGGGCTCGGGCACGGCGGTGGGGGAGGTCCGATCGTGACCCCCGGGCTCGCCCCCAGGTTCGCCGGGCCGTTCGCGGCGGAGAACCAGAACGGCACCGCCGCTCCGCCCGCCAGCAGCAGCGCCAGCGCGCCGGCCAGGCTCGCGCTCCGCATCCTGCGCTGCCGCCGACCCGTGCGCACGGCCCGCGCCACGTCCACGCCCGAGGGCGGCAGCGGGTCCTCCCGGAACGCGCCCAGCACTTCCTCGTCCATCATCGGTCTGCTCCCTTCGCTGTGGTCGCCGTGGCGGGATGCTCGCCGAGCAACCGCCGCAGGGTGGCCAGGCCGTCGGAGGTCTGGCTCTTCACCGTCCCCGGCGAGACCTGGAGGATCTCCGCGACCTCCTCGACCGAGCGGTCGGCGAGGAAGCGGAGCACCACCGCGGCACGCTGCCGCGGCGGCATCTGGCCGAGTGCCACCTGCAGCACCATCCGGGTGTCCACGTCCGCGGCGGCGGCGACCTGCTCGCTGCCCGCGTCGGAGGACAGGCTGACCCTGCTCCAGGCGAGCCTGCGGTCGTCGAGGAAGGTCCGCACCAGGATCGTGTGCAGGTACGCGTCGAGGTTGCGGGCCTGGCCCGCCTGTCGCCACTTCACGTACAGCCTGGTGATGGCCTGCTGCACCAGGTCGTCGCCCCGATGCGGATCGCCTGCCAGCTGCGCGGCGATCCGCCGCAAGGCGGGCAGCCGGGCGGTCACGTACGCGACGTACTCCCGCTCCTGTTCCCCGTTCATCACACCTCCGGTTGTCGCACTCACCCGGTCGACGGGCGCGGCGACGGCTCCGGTTGGGCGGAGGGTGAGACTAACGAAGGCGGGGATCTAGCGATGCAACCTCAAGAGGATGTCGTCGGGTGGCACGTCGACGACCTGTCCCACTTGCGGGCCTTCCGTGAGCTCTACGCGGGGTAAGCCCTGCTCATGGCCGGAGATGCCGACGATGCGCCCCACCGAGTCGGGGTGGCGGGCCAGTGCCACATGATCTCCGACGGCCACCTGCTCGCCACTGGAGATCACCCAGCGTGCCGGATCGGTCGTCGCCGCCAGGCGGTCGCGGATGGCCCGCACCACCGTGGTCGAGGCGTTCCAGTGGTGGGCTCTGCTGGCCGCGTACGCGCGCTGAATCTCCTGCTGGATCTCACGGTCCCCGTCCGGCTCCTGTCGCCCGTACACGCCCGTCCTCCCCGCGCGGAAGGCACCGAGGTGGACGGAGATGCGGTCACGCCCACCCCGGTGCCGATGGTGACCAGCCGTCTGGGGACTGGTCACGAGGACGGTATGGGCGTCGATGGAAGGGCAGGGGTAGGAACGGTACCCCCGGCTGGGTTACCGCAGCAGTCCGACGATGAGGGCGAGTTCGCGGGCGTCGTCACGGACGGGGCCGCCGTTGTCCACCAGGTCGAGGACGGCCTGCCGGACGAACAGGTCCCGTTCGGTCACGTCGACGTTCTCCCGCAGCGCTTTGCTGATCATGTGCACCACGCCGACGGGGTCGCCCGTCAGGTGGTAGGCGCGGGCGATGTCGATGTATGTGGCCGCCCGGCGGTGCGCGGGCAGCGCGCCGAGTTCGAGCCGGGCGGCGCGGCGAATGGCGCGGCCCGGGTGGAACAAGTCGGCTTCCATCCCGATCGCGGTCACGGCCACCTCGGCGGCACCGAACATGAGCCACGGATGCAGGTAACCCGTGGGCAGGGCGTTAGCCGCCTGCTCCGCCTTGTCCCAGCACCTCCACGCCAGTCCTTCATTGCCTGCCTTGCTGTGGGTACGGGCGGCCGCAAGTTGCAGTTTGCCCCAGCGGGCCAGCTGCTCGGTCTGACCGGAGTGGGGATCGAGGTCGGCGGCGGCCTGCTCGACCACCTCGTGAGCCTTGGTGAGCTGGCCGGACGCGCGATACAGGTGTGAGTAGTACCAGGCCGCGGCGGCGATGGCGCTCGGATCGTCGGCATCCTGCGCAGCGGACATCGCACGGTCGGCCGACAGCCACACCATCTCCGTGTACGGGCTGTATGCGAACAACTGTTGAGCGAGGTGGTAGGCCCTTGCGACACCGGCGCTGGCACGTCTGCGGGTCTGCCCGTCGAGGTGAGCGACCGCGCCTCGACCCTCAATGAGCAGGTCGGGCAGCACTGAGGCAATGGCGGCCTTGCCCGCCGGGGCGCTATGCCACAACTGCCACGCGTGATCGACGCGGCCGAGGAAGCGCTCAGCGTTCGGCTCAGCGGTGGGCGTGGGGCGCGCGTGGCTGGTCATCACCGCGATGACTGCATCACCGGGGGTGCTCGCAGCCTTGGTCACCGCGGCGACCGGTACAGAGTGGTTTCCGGTGAGGTCGGCCAGATCGGTGATACCCAGGACTTCGGCCAGACGCAGCAGCATCGGCAGGCGAGGCTGAAGGATGCGGCCGTTCTCCACGGCCTTGACCCATTCTTCCGACCGGCCGACAAGTCCTCCCAAGACGGCCCGCGTCTTGCCCGCGCGCTCGCGATGGCTTCGCAACCTGATACCGAACGAGTTCGAACTGTTCACGGCAGGTGCCTCCCGCACGAGGGTCACTGCCTCAGACGGTACGGGCTGACCGCCGGTGGAGCTAGCCCGCGCCGCGGCGCTCGCGGGCGCGGGCGGCGATCTGTTTGGACAGCACGGACAGGCCGGTTGCGATGATCACGGTGTTGAACACCATCTGCACGCACAGCAGGCCGCGGGCCACCTGGCCCTGCGCGTGCACGTCGCCGAACCCGACGGTGGCCAGCGTGGACAGCGCGAAGTACAGCCCGTCGAGCCGGGTGTTCAGGTCGACGAACTCTCCGGGCGCGTTGATCGCGACGAGGTAGTCGGCCAGCGCGAAGAACAGCACCCCGCCGACCAGTGCGGTGAGCAAGCCGGTCAGTGGGGCTTCGGCGACGTCGAGTTGGCGGCTGACCTGGCGCACGATGAGCATTACCGCGACGGCCAGCCCGACGAGCGTCGCCAGTGCGCGGACGATCAGTGGCAAGGTGCCTTGCCCGCTGTCGGTCGGCACGACGAAGTACACGACGAGCAGCAGCACGCTGTTGATCAATGGCTGCACGATCGGGTGCCGTCGAATGACCGACATGCGGTTATTGTCGCCTACGAAGTCTCTCCCCGGCCTGCGACGCGACGGTCAGTCAGGCGGCGGCGCGCTGCGGAATTCGACTTGCCCGCAGCGTTGGGCGGAGGCGCAGCCTCCAGTTCCTTTCGTGGAGGTTGACTTACCAGGCCCGTCGATCATAAGTCGCGCTTGTTGCGGAATCACCCCGCAGCGACCCGGAAGCCGATGTTGCCTGCCGAGCTGTCGGGAGTGTTGGAGGAGCGGGCCGCGATGCGGTAGCGGTTGCAGTACGACTCGTGGCACATGTGCGAGCCGCCGCGCATCACCCGCGCCGTGCCCTCGGCCGGCCCGGCGGGATCGACCCGTGGGCCGGTGACGTGGAAGTCGACGCTGAACCAGTCCGCGCACCACTCCCACACGTTGCCCGCGACGTTGAACAGGCCGTATCCGTTGGGCCGGTACGACTTCACCGGCGCGGTGCCCAGGTGCCCGTCGGCGGCGGTGTTGCGGGCCGGGAACTCGCCCTGCCAGATGTTGCACAGGTGCCGCCCGCCCGGGGTCAGCTCGTCACCCCACGGGTAGCGGGCCTGCTCCAGGCCGCCCCGGGCGGCGTACTCCCATTCGGCCTCGGTCGGCAGCCGGGTGCCCGACCAGTCGCAGTAGGCCTGGGCGTCGTGCCAGGACACGTGCACCACGGGATGGTTCTGCAGCGCGCCGACGTCGGAGCCGGGACCGTACGGCCGCCGCCAGTCGGCTCCGGGCACCACCGCCCACCACGGCGCGGCCTGCACCCGCTGCGCCTGGCGGGCCTGCTGCGGCGGCAGGAACCCCTCGAACACGAACGAGAACCCGAACCGCTCGGCGTCGGTGAGGTGCCCGGTGGCCTTCACGAACGTGGCGAACTGCGCGTTGGTGACCGTGGTCGGGTCGATGCGGAACGGGCGCAGCTCGATCTCGCGGACCGGGCCCTCGCCGTCGGCGGGGAAGCCCTCGGCGTCGTCGGTGCCCATCAGGAACCTGCCGCCGGGTATGGCGACGGTGCGCCCAGCGGCCCGCGACGGTGTGCGGGTGTCCGGGGGGCTCGGTCGGTGGGTCCGGGACACGGCGTGCGGACCATGCGTATCCGGCTGCGCGGTCGTCGTCGCGGAGCTGCCTGTCGGCCTCGCGGTGAGTGCGAGCAGGGCGGGCCCGGTGCTGTCCGTCGAGGGTGCGCAGCAGGCGGGTGGGTGTGCGGTCATGCTGGTCCCATCATCGGCCCGGCGGCGGGGCGTCCCCGCCGCCGGGCGGTGCCGGTCGGGTCAGGGTGCGGTGCTGCCGGAGCTGACGCGGTCGGCGGCCAGCTGCGCCGCCAGCGCGGGGATGCCCAGTGCCTGTTCCTGGGCGGGGGTGGCGTTGTGGAGCTTGTTGACCAACTGGTGCGGGTCGTTGGTCAGGTCGTAGTACTCGCGGAACAGCACCGCGCCGGAGCCGGTCGGCAGGCCGTTGTTGTCGGTGTGCAGTTGGTAGTACTCGGTGTACTGCTTGTTCGCGCCGATGTACGACGCCCAGGTGAGCGGGCCGCCGGTGCCGGTGCCGTGCTTGAAGAACTCGGTCAGCACGCGGGTCCGCCGGTGGGAGCCGAGCAGGGAGTGCCCGTCCTGCGGATACTGCGCGTCGGGGGTGATCCCGGCCGCGTCGAGGATGGTCGGCGCGATGTCGATGTTGGCCGCGAGCCGGCTGTCGTTGGTGCCGGTGTCCAGACCGCCGGCCGGCCAGGACACGAAGAACGGCACCTCGACGACGGGGGTGTAGGGCACCGACTTCTTGGTCCAGCCGTGGTCGCCCCAGGCGAAGCCGTTGTCGGCGATGAAGAAGACCAGCGTGTTGTCCAGCTGGCCGAGGGCTTCGAGCTTGTCGTGCACGGCCTGCACGGCGTCGTCGACCGACAGCAGGGTGCGCAGCTGGTTGGTGCGGATGTTGCGGCCGTCGGCCAGGGTGCCGGTGGCGTCCTGGATGAAGCCGGGCTTGTCGCTGCGGTCGCCTTCGGGCACCGACGGGCGGCCGTCCCACGTCGGCACGGCCGTGTCGGCGTACTTGCCCTCGGGGGTGTTCGGGCCGTGGGAGGCGTACGGGGCGAGGTAGAGGAACCAGGGGCGGGTGTCGGCGACGCTGCGGTCGAGGAAGCTCAGTGCCCGGTTCTTCACCACGGTGGTGGTGTAGTTGTTGATCGTCTGGACGGTGCCGTCGACGTTCCAGGTGCCGTTGTTGAAGGTCGGCGGGGCGAGCACCGCGAACTCGTCGAAGTGGGGCGGGTTGTCCTCGACGTCCCAGCCGTTGAGGTACTTGCCGTACAGGCCGGTGCGGTAGCCGGCCTGCTGCAGGTAGCGCTGCACGGTGGAGTGGTGGTTCAGGTTCGCGGCGTGCTGGTTGCCGCGTACGCCGTGGTTGTGCGCGTACTGGCCGGTGAAGATCGAGGAGCGGCCCGGCGCGCACAGCGGCGTGGTCGCGTGCCCCCGGGTGAACTCGACGCCGTTGCCGGTCAGCCAGGCCCGCGTCTTCGGGATCGCCCACGCCGTCTGCTTCGGATGGTCGTCGGTGACGATCACGAGGACGTTCGGCCTGGTGTCGGCGGCCTGCGCGGCGGCCGCGGGCCAGCCGGCGGCCGCGGTCGCGCCCGCCGCGGCGGTGGCCGCGAGCAGGGTGCGCCGCTTCAGCGAAGGGGTGCTGTCGGACATGGGCTTCCTTTCGTACGCGCACGGCGGCGTCACGCCGCGCAGCAGGAGGTGCCCGGCGCACAGCCGGGTGAAGGGGGAGCGGGGCGGCGGTGGCGGTGCCACACGGCCGCGGTCAGCCGCCTGAGGGCGGGCCGGTCGCGCAGGTCAGCGCAGACAGAGGGAACTCGCCTGCCGCCGCAGATCGACGTGCCGGCGGGCCGTCAGCAAGGGCCTGCGCTCCATGTGTCCGAGCCTAGGAAGCGCCGCCGAGGATCTCAAGAAACTCAATATTTCGTGATTGTGGAAGTTGTGAACAGCCCGTCACGCGCAGGTCGCGGTCAGCGCCGCCGGGCGGAGGCGTCGATCTCCGCGTTGGCCTGCGCGACCCTGTCCGCGATCACCGCGCCGATGACGCCGAGCACGACGAGGTAGGCGCCGTGCAGCAGCGGGCTGGGCAGGGACAGCGCCGACAGCACGCTCCCGCCGGTTTCGAACGGCTGGCGGTCGAGGTGGAGCACGCCCTCGTCGTCGGTCATCGCGCTGGTCACGTACCAGCGCAGCGCCAGGTTCAGGGCGATGTTGACGACCAGGCCGAGCACGGGGACCAGCACCGGCTGGCGCAGTTTCAGCAGCCAGGCCGCGACTCCCGCGGCGACCAGCGCGACGACGGGCACCACCAGGTCGTGCGCGGCGTCGAAGCCGGCCACGTCGTCGCCGAGCAGGATGCCCACCAGGCCGGCGGCCAGGAAAGCGGCCAGACCGACGAGCGCACCGCGGCCGAGGACCCGAAGCATGGCGTACGCACCTTCCCGGTGATCAACGACGGGGGCCATCATCCGCCCGGTCGGCCGGTTCGGCAAGGGGCGGGCGGCTCACTCGGACTGGGTGGCCATTCGGGCCCGGAGGAACACGAGTTCGGCCTCGGTGCCGATGGCGCGCCGGTCCTGCGGGTGGTCGACGTACCAGCGGATGGCGTCGGCGACGAACCAAGGGTCGGCGTCCCAGCCGAGCGGGATCAGCGGGTTCTTGGCGAACGCCGGTGCCACGAGGTCGGGCTGGTCCACGGGCAGGGTGAGGTTCTGCTCGTTGCGGCGGGGCCGCAGCGGGGTGCCGCGCCGCAGTGCGGCCCAGGGCGTTACCGCCGAGCGCAGCCGGCGCACCCGTACACCGTCGGGCCACAGTTCCAGGCGGGGCAGGTCGCACCAGGACAGCAGCGCGCCGCCGACCGCGACCAGCGCGACCGGGATGTCCAGAAGGATGTCGAACAGGCTCAGCTCGGCCCAGGTCTCGCCGGGGCCCGGACCCACCAGGACCCCGGCGATCATGACCCAGGCGAGGTGGATGCCGAGCCACTGCCGCGACGAGGCGGTGAACGCGCCCGCCCGGACGTCGAACGTGGTCCGCTCCCCGCTCGGCCGCAGCACCAGGAGCAGTAGCAACGCGATCGCCGCCGCGAACTCGGCCCCTTGCATCAGGATGCCGATCGACACCAGTCGGTCCGGGACGTGGTGGGCGGCCGCCTGCCAGCCGGCCGTGAGCACGACGGTCAGCGCGATCAGGCCACGGGTGCGGGCGAGCCGGGAGGCGAACATGGCTCGGCATCGTACGTGCCGGACGCACCACCCCGAGGACCGTGTGCTCCGGGCTCACACCTGGGCGTTCGTGTGCCCGGCCGCACGGGCCAGGGTGAGCACCTCCTCGACGCTCCACTGGTCGTCGGCGTGCTCGCCGTACTTGGCGGCCAGCACGGTGCCGTCCGGCCCGATGAGGAAGTCCGCGGGCAGGCCGAGACGGCCGCCGGCCGGGCTGGTCGCGGGCAGGTGGGCCTTGCGCTGCGGCAGGAGCCAGAGGGCGACCGCGATGCCGCGCACGATTCCCGGCCAGGCGCGCGGGTCGAGCAGCGACCGTGCCCCGGCCTCGACGCCGAAGGCCCGGTACCAGTGCTTCTCGCCGTCGGCGATCGACGGGAAGGGCAGGCCGGTGACGTGTTCGAGCAGTTCGTCGGCCCCGGAGTGGAAGAACACGATCTCGCGGACGCCCGCTTCGGCGAGCCGGTCCGTGGCTCGGACGAAGGAGCGCAGGTGCAGGTGGCAGATCGGGCAGCCGGCGAAGCGCCGGAACTGCAGGTGGACGAGGCGGCCGGGGTGCGGGAAACGCACCGGTTCGCCGGTGACGGCGGTGAGCTCGGCGGAGGGTGCCCGGTCGCCGGGTACGAGCTTGGCCATGAGTACGCCCTTCGTAGGAGTACAACGTACGCCTACGAACTATAAGCGTATCTTGTACGCTGTCAAGCCGTGCCCCGCAAGCGATCGCTGACCACCGACCAGCTCGCCGCCGCCGCCCTGGCCGTGGTCGACCGTGACGGCCTCGCCGTGCTGACGATGCGCACCGTGGCGCAGGAACTGAACATGGGCACGATGTCGCTCTACCGGTACGTCAGTGACCGGGAGCAGCTCGAACGGCTGGTCGTGGAACTCGTGCTGGGCGGCGTCGACTTCACCGTGCCCGACCTGCCCACCTGGCAGGAACGCATCGCCGCGCTGTGCGAACGCATCCGGCTGGCGGTGCACGCGCACCCGGCCATGGTGCCGCTGCTGCTGGTGCACCGGCACGCCTCCCCGGGCGTACGCCGCAGCGGGGAGGCCATGCTGAGCGTCCTGGCCGGGGCGGGCTTCACCGGCGAGCGGCGGGTCATCGCGTTCCGCGCGCTGGTGAGCTACCTGATCGGCGCGCTGCAGGCCGAAGGGCTGGGGCCGCTGTCCGGCGCCGGCACCGACGTGCTGGCCACACTCGGCGAGCAGTACCCGTACCTGGCCGAGACGGCCGTGTCGGCGCGCGGCGTGACACCGCAGCGCGAGTTCGGCGAAGGGCTGGCGCTGCTGCTGCGCGGCCTCACGCCCTGATCCCGCGATCGCGACGGGCGGCTTGCTCCCGACGCGGTGGGGCGGCGGTGTCAGGCGGCTGCGCCGCCGTCGGCGAACAGACCGTCCAGCAGCAGCCGCAGCCCGCCGTCGAGGGCGTCCTTGCCCTGGCGGACCGGGTCGTAGTCTGCCGTGGACGATGATCCGGCCAGGGCCGTCGAGCGGGGAAAGCGCTGCGCGAAGTCGGGTGCCAGGCCGCTGAGCAGGGCGGAGCGTTCGGTCCACCACTGCTGGTCGGAGGTGCCGGTGGCTGCCGCGGCGGCCCGTGCCTCGGTGGCCGTCTGCGCGGCGCCCCGCACGAGGTGCAACAGCGCGCTGACGGCGGGACGCAGCCGGTCCGGCGGCAGTTCGGCGGCGTGCAGGACGCCCAGCAGCGATTCGAGGACCGTCTGCTCGTGCGGGCCGAGCACCGGCCGGGCGTAGGACACCTGCAGCAGCCACGGATGGCGCAGGTAGCGGCCCCACAGGTCGTCGGCCCAGGCCTGCACGGCGGCCCGCGGGCCGCTGTCGAGCGGGTACCGCTGCGGCCAGTCCGCGTGGGCGTGGTCGTACATCAGGTCGACGAGTTCGCGCTTGCTCGGCACGTAGGTGTAGAGCGCCATCGCCGAGGTGCCCAGCCGCTCGCCGACGGCGCGCATGGACAGCCGGTCCATCCCGTCGGCGTCGGCTATCGCGATGGCGGCATCGAGGATCGCGTCGACGGTGAGGCCCTGCTTCGGGCCGGGGGCGGCGCGGCTGGCGCGGGGCGCGTCGGGGCCCGCGGGGGAGTGCGCCCGCCACAGCAGCGCCATGGTCCGCGCAGGGTCGCCCTGGCCGCCGTACAACGTCATCTGGCATCTCCGTACACCGTAAGCTAATGTCTTCGCCAGGATCACTTTACGGCATACGGAGATGGTGATGGCGAGCGTACGACTGCACGACGGCAGCACGATCGATTTCGAGGCGCACGGCGACGGGCCCGTCCTGCTGCTGCCCGTCGACCCGGCCCCGCTGGAAGGCCCGAAGGCCGAGGCCATGCGCGCCTGGGGCGCCGACCCGGCGCTCGGGCAGTCGCTGATCAACGGGTTGCGCGACCGCTTCCGGGTCGTCGCCTTCGACTACGAGGGCCACGTCATGGCACACCCGAAACCCGAGACGCTCACCCCGGCCAACGCCGCCCGTGACCTGCTGGCCGTCGCCGACGCGGCAGGCGCCGACCGGTTCGCCTACTACGGCTACTCCTGGCTCGGGCTGCTCGGCCAGCAGCTCGCACTGCACACCGACCGGTTGTCCGCCCTGGTCATGGGCGGCTACCCGCCGGTCGGCGGCCCGTACGCGGCGATGCTCGCGGTGACCACCGCCGCGCACGCGGCATCCCTGAAAGCCGTGCAGCACCCGCCGACGCCGGCCGAGACCGTGCCCGGCGACTGGTCGACCGTCTCGGTCGTCACCACCGTCGACCAGACCCGCCAGTTCGTGACGCTGTACGAGTCGCTGCGCGACTTCGACGACCGCGCCGCCCAGCCGTCGCTGACCTGCCCGCGGCTGTGCGTCGTCGGCTCCGCCGACACCATGGAGTACGGCGAGCAGTGGGGCGGCGTCACCGTCGACATCGCCGGACCCGTGCAACGCGAGCGGGCCGCACTCGAAGCGCTCGGCTGGGACGTCGCCGTCCTCGACGGACTGGACCACATGCGGGCCATGCAGGCCGCGGCGGTGCTGCCGGTGCTGCGCCCCTGGCTGGAGTCCCGCCTGTGACCTGGATCAGCTCGCCTTCGCCCGCCGCGGCCGCCCCGCCAGCAGGCACAGCGCCGCGGTCGCCAGATACAGCACGGTGACCGCGAGCCAGCTCTGCCGGTGCTCGGTCAGCTCACTGGGCAGCATCGGATGCGCCAGCCCGTCCGGCTCCTCGACCACGGTCACCGACTCGCCGATGCGGTAGGCCGCCTCGTCGACGGTGAGCTCACCGCCGAGGGCCCGGCCGGAGTGGGCGGCCATCGCATAGTGGTAGCGGCCGGTAGGCCCGCCGCTCTCCCGCAACGACACGACCTGCGCCTCCACCAGGCCGCCGCGCAGCTGAAGCAGACTCGGCCCGGTCTCGCGCAACATGATCACGACGAACAGGAAACCGATCACCGCGGCCACCGCCGTCCAAACGGGACGGAAGCCGGTCACCGCGAACCAGCCCACGGCCAGACCCGCGGCGAGGATCAGCCCGACGGCCAGCCCCCGGTGCTCGGCGGGCAGCAGCGCGGTGCCCGCCAGGCCCGCCGCCAGCGCGGCCACGGTGATGACGAGGAACAGTCGCAGGCCGCGAAGCTGCCGAGGGTGTAGCGCGCGGAAGGGGTTGCGCATGGCGTAGAGAGTAAGGCCCGTCGCGGTCGGCCCCGCCCTGGCCGGACGTGCAGTCTTCGACCTGCCCATACGCGAGAGGAGGGCTCCCCTGGACGGGGAGCCCTCCTCTCAGCCGGCGGTGGCGGCTCAGGCGATGTGCTCGCGGCGGCGGCGCGATATCACCAGCACCACCGCGCCCAAGCCGACCAGCGCGACACCGGCCAGCGCGATGCCGGCCAGCGGTGCGCCGGTGCGCGGCAGGGTGCCGGTCTCCGGAGACGGGCTCGCCGAGACCGAAGGCGTGTCACTGTGCGACGGGTCGACCTGCGGAGACTCGCTGACCTGCGGCGACGGTGAGGTGCCGGTCTCGGCCGAGGGCGACGTGCCGACCTCCGGCGAGGAGCTCGGCTCGGGGGACTGCTCGGGCTCCGGGCTCGTCTCCGGGGAGGCCGACGCCTCCGGTGACGGGCTGGTCTCGGGCGACGGCGACTCCTCCGGCTGCGGCGTGACGTCGGCCGACGGGCTGGCCTCCGGCGACGCCGAAGCGCTCACCTCGGGCGACGGCGACACGCTCGCCTCGGCAGACGGCGACAGGCTCGCCACGGGCGACGGCGACGGCGACGGGAAGACGCTCGGCTCCGGCCTCGGGGAGGCGGACGGGCTCGACGCGGGCGGCGGGGTGTCCTTGCCGGCGCAGGTGTGCGTCACCACGAGCTTGAGCTTGTCGTTGCCCTTGCCGCCGGCCTTGACGGTCAGCTTGGCCTGCGCGGTCACCAGCTCCCAGCCGTGCGGCACGACGACCCAGGCCAGGTGCGGGTTCGCGGCGTTGGCGAAGCCGTCCGGGTAGGCGTCGGCGTCGCCGGTGCGGATGAAGGTCTCGATCTCGGAGGTGCCGTCGTCGAACGTCGCCTTCACGCCGACGACCTTGTCGAACTCGTTCGACGGCGCGTTGAAGACCCAGCCGTCCTTGCTGTCACCGATGTCACCGACCTCGGCGCAGTCGCGGGTGAAGTCTTCGGCCTCGCTGCCCTGGTGGGACTCCTGCAACACGACGTTGTACGGAGCGTCTGGCTTGTCATCGGCCAGCGCCGGGATGGCGGCGAAACCGATGGTGCCGGTGGCGAGCACCGCGCCCGCGATGATCGCGATGCGCCCGCGCTTGTTCATTGTTGCTCCGATTCTGGTCAGCAGTGTGCACGGTGATCCTGCCCGGTGGGTGGTCCCGGCAGATCACGTCCGCGGTCGGTCCTGGCGGCCCGTCGAGCCGCCATGTCCGACCGTTCGGCCAGCTCAGGAGACATTCGGATCAACCACCGGTTGACCCGGGCTCGTACTATCCGCGCATGCGGCGGGAGGAGATCGACACCGTACGGGTGCTCTGGCAGGAAATGCCCGGCGAATTCACGGCCACCCTGGCGTTCGCGGTGGGCGCCCGCGACGAGGACGTCGACCAGCTGGGCATCACCCACCTGGTCACCCGGCACCTGCTGTTGAGCCTGCTCGCGGAGCCCGACGGGACGGCAGGACTGCTGGAGACGGCGTTCACCCTGTCCGGTGAGCCGACCCGGGTCGCCGAAGACCTCACCGACCTCGCCGCGCTCGTCGCCGCCCCCGATCTCGGCGGCCTCGTGCTGACCGCGCAGCAGCTCGACGCCGCCGACCGGGCGATCACCCTCGACCTCGACGTCGACGACGCGGTGCGCGACCCGTGGGCGTCGCTGCTGGCGCGCCGGCTCGGCCCGACCGGCCCCGGCCTGCTGCGCTGGCCCGCCGTCGACGCGCACCGGTTCACCGCCGACGAGGTCCGCGCCCACCTGGCCCGCTGGTTCACCGCGGGCAACGCCGTGCTCACCTGCACCGGCCCGCCCCCGGCCGGGCTGCGCCTGCCGTTGCCGGCCGGGCCGCGCGCCGCCCATGCGACGAGTCCGGCGGGCAGCCCGACCGGACCGGCCTGGTATGCCGACGAGGTCGTCGCGCCCGGCATCGCCGTGACCGCCACGGCGGGCCCGCAGGCGTTCCTGCTGCTGCGGGTGCTCGGCATCCGGGTCGACGCGCTGCTGGAACGGGCCGGGGTGAAGGCCTGGTCCACCGAGTGGTCGACCCCGGTCGGCGGCGACCGGCTGGAACTGGGCCTGAGTCTCCACCTGCGCGGCAGGAACCGGCAGCGCGACAGCGGCGTGGCCGCCCGCATCCTGTGGCAGGAGCTGCTGCGGCTGGCTGCCGAAGAACCCGCGCCCGCCGAGCTGGCGGCCGTGGTCACCCGGCACACCCGGTCCCCGGCCGAGGACCCGCGACTACGTGCCGGGCTGCAACGCCTCGGCGTGCTCGCCGCGGCCGAGCAGGCGCACGCACAGGCTCCGCTGGCCGACGCCGCGCACCGGGAGCTGTTCGCCGTGTACGACGAGTTCGGCGAGAGCCAGGTGGCGGCCGCGGCTCGGCTCGGCCCGGCGGACGTACGGGCGGCCGCGGCGTCATGGCTGTCCTCGGCGCTGCTGGTCGTCCCGGTCGGGGTGGACATCGCGCTCGACGGGGTGACCCGGACCGGCTGCCCGGTCGGCTCGTTCACCCCGCAGGGCGAACTGCTGCGGCCGTCGCTGGCCCGGCGGCTGCGCGGCGCCAAGGACTCGCTCGTGCTGGGTGACGACGCGTGCCACCACGTCGCCGCCGACGGCACGGTGCACAGCTTCCCGATGGGCGACGTCATGCTCGTGCAGCGGCGGGGCGAGACCCTGCTCGGCAACATCCGGCACGGTTGCCTGGTCGACGTCAGCGGCTTCACCGGTGTCGACAAGCTGGTCACCCGCGTGCCGCCGCGCCGCCACCGGATCGCGCACGACTGAGCGAAACCGCAGGTCAGGGGCGTGCTCGATTTGACACCGCTCGTACGATCGTGCCCGTGACCTCGACAAACCTGACCTGGCTGGGCCGCGCCTCGGTGGCGGTGGCCTTCGTGTGCGCCGCAGCGCTCGCCTGGAGCTGGCTGCCGGCCCAGGCGGGCGACGGGTTCGTGCTGATCTTCATGCCTACGACGCTGGCCCTGGCGGTCGCCATCCCGGGGATGCTGGTCTCCCTGCGGCGGCTGCAGCCGGGCGAGGGCCGCCAGGCATCGACCATGGGGGCCTACCTGCGCTGGCTGCTGGCGGCCGCCCCGCGCTGGGCGCAGGCCTTCTGGGCGCTGGCGCTCGGTGTGGCGATGCTGGAGATCGTACGGGCGATGCTGGCCGGTCGATCGCACCCCGCCGACAACGTGCACACCTTCACCGCGACCGCCCTCTACTTCGCGGTGACCGCAGCGCTGATCTACCGGGCGCTGGCCCGCGAACAACAGGCCTGACCCCGGGCGGTCGGGCCTGTTGCCAGGGACAGCGCGTCGGCGCGCGGCGTGGCAGGCTGTCGCGAATGACGCCGGACGGGGTAACGCCGCGCCGCAGCAGAATGCGAGCCGCAGTGGGTGGTGTGATGTGGTTCCTCGCCGTGCTCACGGTAGGCGCGGCCTTGGCGATCACTCGTGACCCGGGGCTGTGGGTCGTCCTGCTCGATCACGGCAGCACGATCTCCTTCGTTCTCATCTGCCTGTCGGGCCTGCTGCTGGCGGCCGCCGGGCCGGTGTTCGGCCTCCGCTCGGTCCGGGCGCGCGGGCTCGGCTACGCGGCGGCCGCCGTCATGGCGCTGTGCGCCACCGGCACCTGGTTCATCAGCGGGGAACTCGACACGGTGAGCATGCGCGGCGAGCGGGCGCAGACCGTCGCGGTCTCCGCCGACGGCAGGTTCGAGGTGGTCAGCCGGGACGCCGTGTGGGGCCGACCCTACCTGTGGCTGCGGTCGCGGGCGGGTCTGTTCAGCCGGGAGGCGGCGGAGGAGCTGTCCTGTTTCACCGAGTCCGAGGGCGACAGCTACTGGGAGCCGATGGATCGGGTCGGGTTCACCGGCCCCGGCCAGGTGACGATCTGGCTTCAGGACGGCCGGTCCGGCACCGTCGAATACGACGGCCCGACACTCATCGTCACCGGGAGGCAGGGCGGCTGTGCAGGACCAGGACCGGCTCCAGGGCGGTGACGCCGCCCTGACCTGCGCGGGTTCACCATGGGTCCACAGTGTTCACCCATGGGTCATCGAGGCGGGTTTACCTCTTCGTGACCGGCCAGTAGGGTCATCCTCCTAACCCCGGGAGGATATCGATGCGTCGCACTATGCGCGCCGCTGTTGTGCTTGCCGTGCTGGCCGGATTCACCGCGGCGTCACCCGCCGCCCTGGCCGCGCCGAGCGACCTGCTCATCTCCGAGTACGTCGAGGGCAGCTCCAACAACAAGGCATTGGAGTTCTACAACGGCACCGGCTCGGCCGTGGACCTGGCCGCCGGGCAGTACGTCGTGCAGTTCTACTTCAACGGCGCCACCACCGCCGGCGGGACCATCGCGCTGACCGGCACGGTCGCCGACGGTGACGTGTTCGTGCTGGCCCACGCCAGCGCCAACGCCGCGATCCTGGCGCAGGCCGACCAGACCAGCTCCGCCAGCTTCTACAACGGCGACGACGCGATCGTGCTGCGTAAGGGCGGCGCGGCCGGACCGGTCGTGGACTCGCTCGGCCAGGTCGGCACCGACCCCGGCACCGAGTGGGGCACCGGCCTTGCCAGCACCGCCGACAACACGATCCGCCGCGACGCGGCCGTGTCGCTCGGCGACACCGAACCCGGCGACGCGTTCGACCCGGCGACCGGCTGGGTCGGCTACGCCACCGACACCGTCGACGGCCTCGGCGCGCACACCACCGGCGGCGGACCCGTCGACGCCCCCGCGACCCTGACCTGCGGCGGCGCGCTCACCGTGGCCCAGGGACAGGCGGGGACCCGCGCGGTCACCGCGACCGACGCCGACGACACGATCGTCGACCTCGCCGTCACGAACGTCGTCCCCGCCCCGGCGGCGGGCACGATCACGCGCACCGCGTTCACCCCGGCCGACGCCGTCGGCGGCACCGCGAGCGCGACCGTCACCGCCGACGCGGACCTGCCGTTCGGGTCGTACGCCGTGACGATGACCGCGACCGACACCGACGGCACCACCTCGACCTGCGGGTTCACCGTCACCGTCAACCGGGTGCTGAGCGTCGGCGAGGTGCAGGGCCCGACCACCGACGCCGAGAACGGCGTGCAGGACCGCTCGCCGCTGGCCCCGGCTTCCGGCACGGGCACCAGCAGCGCGCTGTACGACGTGCGCGGCGTGATCACCCAGCGCACCCTGGCCCGCACCTCGGCCGGAGCCGCGCAGTACGGCTTCTACCTGCAGTCGCGCACCGGCGCGACCGACGGCGACCCGACCAGCTCCGACGGCATCTTCGTGTTCATGGGCGGCTTCACGTCGCTGATCGGCGGCTACGTGCCGACCGTCGGCGACGAGGTCGTGGTGCGCGCACGGGTGTCGGAGTACTTCTTCATGACCCAGCTGTCCTCGGCGTCGCTGGTCCGCGTGATCGAGTCCGGGGTCACCGACACCACCGTCACCAACGCCACCCCGCCGCAGGACCTCGCCGCGGCGAACCGGTTCTGGGAGCGCCACGAGGGCGAGCAGCTGCGCGTGCGCGCGGGCAGTGTCGCGGCCAGCGGCCGGGACGTGTTCGCCTCGACCGCCGACTCCGAGGTGTACGTCCTCGACGTCGACGACCCGCTGCTGGACCGCACCGACCCGCTGACGCGGCGGGTGTACCGCGACGCGCACCCGATGGACAACGACACCGCGCACGTCTTCGACGACGGCAACGGCACCCGGATCATGCTGGGCACCACGGGTGTCAAGTGGACCGCGCAGGACATGGCCGCGCTGCTACCGCCCGCGCACACGTTCGACGTGCTGGCCGCGGACGCGGTCGGCGGTCTGAACTTCTCCTTCGACAAGTACGGCATCCAGGTCGCCTCCGCCGACTTCGGCGCGGGCGCGGACCCGTCGGCCAACAACGCTCCCGCCCCGATCAACCGGGACCGTGAGCTGGCCGTGGCGACGTACAACGTCGAGAACCTGTACGACTTCCGCGACGACCCGTTCGACGGCTGCGACTACCTGGGCAACACCGGCTGCCCGGGGGTCTCGCCGCCGTTCGACTACGTGCCGCTCAACGAGGCCGACTACCAGGCGCATCTGGGCGCGCTGGCGTCGCAGATCGCGAACGACCTGCACGGCCCCGACCTGCTGCTCGTGCAGGAGGCCGAGGACCAGGACATCTGCACCGTCACCGCCGGCGCGCTGGTCTGCGGCGACGTGAACAACGCCGACGGCAAGCCGGACACGCTGCAAGAGCTGGCCCTGGCGGTCGCGGCTGCGGGCGGCCCGGCCTACGACGCGGCGTACGACCGCGACGGCGCGGACGCCCGGGGCATCGTCGCCGGGTTCCTGTACCGCACGGACCGGCTCACCCTGGCGGCCCCGTCGGCGGTGCTGACGGCGACGCCGGGCGTGGAGTTCCGGTCGGCGGCGCTGGGCTACAACGCCGACGTGCAGAACCCGAAGTCGCTCAACGCGGTGCTGCCCGACGACGTCGACAGGTCCACCGGCGTGGACGGGTCGAACGTGTTCACCCGTGCCCCGCAGGTGGCGCGGTTCACCGTTGCGGCGCAGCCGGGCAGCTCGGACGTCTACGAGCTGTGGGCGGTGTCGAACCACTACTCCTCGACTCCGCAGGCGCGGGTCGGGCAGCGCACCGAGCAGGCCCGTTACGGCGCGGCGATCGTCGCCGCGATCGAGGCGGCGTCCCCGCACGCCCGGGTGGTGTACGGCGGCGACCTGAACGTGTTCCCGAGGCCGGACGACCCGATCGCCATGTCCGACAGCGACACCCCGTCGGACCAGCTCAAGCCGCTGTATGACCTGGGTCTGCACAACCTGTGGAACGACCTGGCCACGCAGGTGCCCGGCAGCGCGTACTCGTACGTGTTCCAGGGCCAGGCGCAGACGCTGGACCACCTGTTCGTCAACGACGAGCTCTACGGTGACCTGGTCAAGATCCGGGCGGCGCACATCAACGCCGACTGGGCCGCCGACCACGACGGCGACGGCGCGCGCGGGGCCAGCGACCACGACCCGCAGGTGGCCGTGTTCCGTACCCGTGCTTCGCTGCGGGTCTCGGACGCGACCGCGGTCGAGGGGCAGCCGCTGGCGTTCACGGTGACGCTGTCGCGGCCGCTGTCCCAGGATCTGAGCGTGTGCGGTGCGACGGTGCCCGACACTGCCAAACTCCTGCTGGACTTCACGCCGTACCTGGGTTGCCGGACCATCCCGGCGGGCCAGGTGTCGGTGACGTTCCCGGTCGAGACCAGGACGGACCGGCTGACCGAGCCCGCTGAGAAGCTGTGGCTGGGCGTCGTGGCCGATCCGCGGGTCGTCGACCTGGCCGACATCACCGGCCAGGGCACGATCACAGGCTAGCGGTGGGGCACGTGGGGCCGGGTGCGCGCAAGCGCCCCGGCCCCACGTCGTATCCGGGTCACCCGGTCACGTCTGGCGGTTCAGAACATCCCGTGCGGGACCGGTGCCGGTTCGGCGACCGGCTGCTCGACGTCCCAGTGCTCGACATCGTGGTCTCCTGCCGCGAACCGGGTGAAGCCGTCCAGGACGAGCCGTCTGTTGCGTACGGTCGTGCTGTTCTCCTTCATGCGGGTCACGTTCGCAGCTCGCTGCCGCCGCGGTCGATTACTTCGCCGGTAATCGCGATGGCGCCGGGGCGGCGGGGTCCGCGCCGGGCACGGGTCAGACAGCATCGACGGCGCGCCCTACGATCGCGCCCATGCGCAAGCTGATCGCGGGTTCGCTGGCCGGTTCCGGGCTGCTGGCACAAGCCGAGCCGGCTGCCCGCCTGCTGACGACGACGAAGCCCGGCCGGTCGCGATCCAGGCCGGGCGTCGGCGACCGTTTCAGCGAAGTCTCGCGAGTGCGGCCTCCGCGTTCTCCCGGGTCACGCCGCAGTGGGTGAGCAGGTCGACGGTGTCGCCTTCGGCGAGGTCGAGGATGCCGAGCAGCAGGTGTTCGGTGCCGATGTGCTCGTCGCCGAGGCGCAGGGCCTCGCGGTGGGTGAGTTCGAGGGCCTTCTTGCCCTGGGGTTCCACCTGTGGTTGACGTAAGCCGTTCGGCCGATCTTGTGGTGGGTGGGCAACCGTCATACGGTTTGGCGTCCGCGCCGCCCCGAATGGGAGATCCGATGACCGCCCCCGCCCGCCGGCCGATGCCTCCTGCCTTGCTGTACGCACTCATCGGTGTCGCGGCGCTACTGGTGCTGCTCACGGGGGCGGGCGGCGGATACGTCGTGTGGGCGTTGACCAAAGGCGGAAGCCCCGCCGCCGACCCAGTGCCCGTCGCCGCGGCCGAGGTGTCGCCGAGCCCGACCGGCGGCCTCTCACCGAGTCCGACCCCGAGCGTCGTGCCGAGCCCGACCGCCAAGCCCACGCCGAGCCCGACCAGGACGCCCGCGGCCAAGCCGAGCACCAAGACCAGCCCCAAGCCCACCGCGAAAGTGAAAGCCCTCTCGCTGCAGGCCGCCGTCAGCGGCTCGAAGTTCGTCGCCACGATCACCGCGACCGTCACCGGCACGGGGCCGGTCCGCATCCGGGTCGACTTCGTCTACCCCACGGGCGGCGTGGGCAGCGGCGACATCGCCCGCTACGTCACCGTCACCGGCACCGGCGCCCAGTCGGTGAAGACCGTCTCGACCAGCGTCGACGTCAAGACGGTCTGCGCGCACCAGGACACCCCGCTCGGCCGGGGCATCACCGTCAGCGTTCAGGTCCCGCCGTATGGCGACTTCCACCGCGTCGAGTTCGCCGACTGTCCGTGAGCTGCTCCGTCGGCGGCTGACACCGGCCCGCGGACACGCCGGTCATCACGGGCATCCGGTGGCCGGCGTGCGCGATGCTTAGCGCAGCCGCGTCCCGGGTAGGGCAGGGCCGACGACCGAAGGATGGGTGCGATGCCGGAGATGCACGTGTCGCTCGACAGCGACGACCTCAACGCGGTGGAGCGCAAGCTCCAGGTGCCCCTGGAGGCGCAGCTGACGTCCGCGCTGGAACAGGCCGCCAACCGCGTCGCCGACCAGTATGACGGGCAGAGCGAGGAAGAGGTCGCCGCCTGGATCCTCCGTGAGACCAGGGAAGGCCTGCACCCGGACATCGCCGAGGGCTTCCAGCCCGACGACGACAAGCTGCGAGAGGTGGCACGGGCCGTCATACGAGGCGAGCGCTTCTCCTGAGCCGATCCCGAGGCTCGTTGGCCGCCACCTCTGGCTCACCCCGGCCGAGCCGGGGACGGAACGCACCACGATCGTTCGACTTGCCAGGCATATGGGCGAATGCCGGACCAAGATACGCACAGGTGCCTGGCAAGTCGAACGATCTAGGGCGGACCGGCCGAGGTCGCGTCGTGACGTCAGCGGGCTGAAACCGCACGCCGCGCAAAGCCGCTGCCGCTCAGCGCCGCCAGCGCAGCGGACCAGGGTGCAGGGTCCACAGCAGCCGCCGCCACCAGGAGCGGCGTGCCTTCAGCTCGTCGATGTACGCCACCGCCCGGCTCCGCGCCGCTTCCGCTTCGGTGTCACCGGCCGTGCCCGGCCCGAACACGGTCTGGTTGACCGCTGCGGCCAGCTCGTCCAGCGTCGGCGCGGCCAGGCGCACGTCGTGCTTGCCGCGTACCGGTGCCGCGGCCTCGGCCGCGTGCGCGGCGACCTCCGCGGCGCTCAGGTGCTCCGGCGCGCGCCGCCCGGCCAGCCGCAGCGCGTCGCCGACCTCCAGCCACGCGCCCTCGATGCGGGAGTCGGGGCTGCCCTCGTCGAGCCTGCGCCGCCGCAGCGCACCTCGAGCGACGAGCACGAACACCACGAACCCGGCCAGCAGCAGCACCAGGAGCCCGCCGCCGCCCGCGCCGGCGACCAGGGCCACGTTCGCGCCGCCCGCCGCCGAGCCGCTCGCCGAAGGGGCGGTGCTGGGCGCGTCGGCGGTCGGTTCCAGCGTCGGGATGGGCTCGTCCGACGGCGGCGGCTGCGAGGTCTCCGGCTGCGGCTTGAACTCGTCTTCCAGCGGTTTGGTCTCGGTGTTCGGCTCGGGCAGCGGGTGGAACGGCACCCAGCCCAGGTCGGTGAAGTAGATCTCCGGCCAGGCGAGCGCGTCGCCGGCGGTGACGGCGTGGTTGCCGGCGCGGGCGGTGAAGCCGACCACGACCCGGCTGGGCAGGTTCAGCAGCCGGGCCAGGACCGCGAACGACGCCGCGAACTGCTCCGAGGTGCCCTTGCCCGCGCCGGTGCCGGCGGGTCCGAACAGGAAGAAGTTCAGGTTCGGGTACGCGTGCCCGCTGGGCGCCTGCGGGTCGAGTTTGTAGTGCTCGGACAGGAACTGCTCGATCGCCAGCGCCCGCTGGTACGGGGCGCCGTTGTCCGCGCCGAGCTGCTGCGCGAGCCGGCTGATGTTGTCGGGCACGTTCGGGCCCAGGGTGATGTAGCGGGTCATGCCCGCGGGCACGTCGGCGACGGGCAGCAGGTTCACGTCGGGTTCGCTGTGCAGGGACGTGACGGTGTACGTCATGCCCGTGCTGAGCCCTTCGGGGCGCAGCATGGTGCCGGTGGACTGGTCGTAGGCCGTGCGTACGCCGTCGACGTGGCTGGGGGTGGCGGCGGCGGGCAGCAGTTTGCCGGTGAGCCCGGCGATGGTGATGCGCTGCTGCACGGGCTTGCCGGCGACCTCGCCGGGCGGGCGGGGCAGGCTGCGCCCGGCCGGGCGGTAGGTCGCCCCGACCTTCCAGGTCACGCCGTCGTAGTCGGACAGCACCGCCAGCCGGATCCGGGTGTCGGCGGCGACGTCGGCGTCGAGCAGCTTCTCCTGCGGCTGCAGCGCCCAGCCGGACAGCCTGATCAGCGGGTTCTCGTCGAGGGCGTCGAGGTCCGGCGGGTCGATGAGGCTGCGCGGGTCGAACGGCTTGGCGGTGACCTGCGACGCGACCGGCGGTGCCGCGCCCGCGACCAGGGCCAGGATCAGCGCGAACCCGGTGCCGCCGGCGAGCGCGGCCCGCAGCCGCAGCGCCTTGCGGGTGGCCGGGTCGAGGCCGGTCTCGGGGGTGCGGACCCGGCCGGTGAACGCCAGCGCCGCGATCGCCAGGGCCGCGAAGGCCAGGGCCGACCAGGGGGTACGCGGCGCGCCCGGCCCGACCAGCCACAGCGCCCCGGCGAACAGCAGCACCGGCGGGGTCAGCCCGACCAGGGTGCGCCGGGCGCGGACGGTCAGTTCCATCGCCATGAGCCCGGCCAGCCAGGTCGCGATGACCGGCACGGCGACGGTGTCGGGCTGCGGCTCGACGGGCACGAGCACGGCAAGCAGCCGGGGGATGCCGTCGCGCAGCGCCTCGGTGGCGATCGTCGGCAGGTCCCCGCTGATGCCCGCGCGCTGCGCGGACAGGTTCAGCGCGAACGCGAGGTATCCGGCCAGGCCCAGCACCGACAGCGGCGCGACCGACCAGGCCCGCAGCCGGGTCAGGGCGAGGCTGATCGCCACCGATCCGGCGGCCGCGCCCGCGATGAGCACGGTGAACAGGGTGCCGTTGTAGATGCGGTCGGCGACCAGGCCGGACAGCACCAGCATCGCCGCGATCAGCGCCGGTGGCAGGAGGATGCGCAGGCCGCGGGCTACCATCGGGTCACTCCGTCCCATACCGCGGCGAAGTCCTCGCCGTCCTCGGCGCGTAGCAGCAGCACCCCGGCGGGCTGCGGCTCGGCGGCCAGGCGCGGGCCGAGCACGCCGACGGCGACCGACGGGAACGGGCCCTTGAGCCCGGAGACCAGTGCGAGGTCGGCCAGTCCGGCGGTGCCGGTGAGGTAGATCAGGGTGTCGCCGGGCCGGTGCTGGCGCAGCCGGTTGGTCGCGGTGACCAGCAGCTCCTCGTCGCCGGGGGCCGGTTCGGCCTCGGCGAGCAGGTCCAGCAGTCCCCGGGCCGCGCCGCGGATCCGGCCGCCGCCCGCCGCGGGCCCGCTGACCAGGTGCAGTGTCACGGGCAGGTCCTCGCGGGTCGCGGCGGCGACGATGGACGCGGCGGCCTCGCAGGCGCTCTCGAACGACGCCGACCCGGCCGCGTCGCGGTCGGCCCAGGACGCGGCCCGGTCGTCGAGCAGCACCACGAGCTGCGGCAGGCTGGTGTCGAGGTGTTCGCGGACCATCAGCTCGCCGACCTTGGCGCTGGTGCGCCAGTGCACGTGGCGCAGCTCGTCGCCGATGACGTACTCGCGCAGGGTGTCGAACGTGATCGCGCCGTGCGGGACCCGGTCGAGGCGGCCGTCGAGGCTGCGGGAGATGCCCGCGGGCACGGCCTGGATCAGGTGGCTCTTCGGGTACACCCAGATCCGGGCGGTGTCGCCGTGGCTGCGTGACACCGACACCAGGCCGAGCGGGTCGCGGCGGGTGACCTGCAGCGGGCCGACGTCGACGACGCCGCGGCGATCGGTGGGCACCGGGTAGGACACGTCGGTGTCACGGCCGGGGCGCAGCCGCAGCAGCGGGACAGGGACGGTCGCGCCCGGCTGCCCGGCCCGGCCGCACTGATCGTGGGCCACGAGCGTGGCGGCGCCGAAGCGGCCGGTGTTGCGTACGGTCAGGGTCACGGTGCTGCCCTCGCCGCGTGCGACCCGGTCGGGGTCCACGGACCGGGTCACCGACAGCCGTGGCCGCAGTGCCGCGTGCAGGAATGCGTGCAGTTGTGCGATGACGGCGGTGGCGCCGAGCACCGCCAGTTCCGGGTAGCCGTAGGTGAAACCGGTGGCCAGCAGCGCGACGCCGCCGACGGTCAGGCCCGCCCCCCGCAGCGTGACGATCATCCGGCGTGCCGCGCCGCGGGAGCCGGGCCCGGCTCGCCGGTCGGGGACTCCTGGCCGGGCAGCGGCACCGGGACCGCCTCGACCGCGTCGCGCAGCACCTCGGTCGCGGTGACCCCACGCAGCTGTGCGTCGGGGGTCAGCAGCACCCGGTGCGCGAACACCGGCTCGATCAGCACCTTCAGGTCCTCGGGCAGCACGTAGCCGCGGCCCTCGGTCAGCGCGTACGCGCTGGCGGCGCGGGTCAGCGCGATCACGCCGCGGGGGCTGACGCCGACGCGCACGTGCTTGTGCTCGCGGGTCGCCGCGGCCAGCCGCACCGCGTACGCGTACAGCGGGTCGGCGATGTGCACCCGGTGCGCCAGCGCGACGGCCTCGCCGATCGTCTTGGTGTCGGTGACCGGGGTGATTCCGTCGGGGGAGCGCAGCGTGTGTCCGCGCAGCACCTCGATCTCGACGGCCTCGTCGGGGTAGCCGACCGACAGTTTCATCAGGAACCGGTCCAGCTGCGCCTCGGGCAGCCGGTAGGTGCCGTCCATCTCGACCGGGTTCTGCGTCGCTACGACCATGAACGGCCGCGGCACCGCGTGGCGTACGCCGTCGACGGTGACGTAGCGCTCCTCCATGACCTCCAGCAGCGCCGACTGCGTCTTCGGCGAGGCCCGGTTGATCTCGTCGGCGATGACGATGTTCGCGAAGATCGGCCCCGGGTGGAACTCGAAGCCGCGGCTGGCCTGGTTGAAGATGGTCACGCCGCTGACGTCGGAGGGCAGCAGGTCCGGCGTGAACTGGATACGCCGCCACGCGCCCTGCACCGACGCCGCGATGGCCCGCGCCAGGGTCGTCTTGCCGGTGCCGGGCACGTCCTCCAGCAGCACGTGGCCCTGGGCGAACATGGCGACCAGCCCGAGCCGGACCACCTCCGGCTTGCCGAGCACCACGGTCGAGATCGCGCCGGCGAGTTTCTCGGTCAGGTCGGCGAACGCGCGGACCTGGGCGGCGGACAGCGGTGGAAGGGGCTGGTTCATGACGGGTGAGTGTCCTTTGTGCTCGAAAGAGGGGCCAAGACGGAGAAACCCCGGCACGGGCCGTGACGGCTCGTGCCGGGGAAGCTCAGCGGATCAGCATTGCGGCACGTCGTTGTAGTCGTCGCCGTCGTCGAGGTTGAGCCAGATGAACGGGACGTATCGCTGGTTGCCGCGGTAGGTGATCTGGATCCACTTGTCGCTGCGCTTGTTGCTGTTCTCCCCGGCCGCGAACAGCTCGGCGTCGCCGCTCTGGTTGCCCGCGGTGCCCTGCTTCCAGCAGAACGCCTTGAACGTGTCGCCGTGCTGGGCGTCGCCGACGGCCTCGTTGCTCTGCTGGCGGGAGTTGCTGTAGATGCCGATGCCGTTGGAGCAGCCCACACACCGGATCGTGCCGTTGAGCCGCCTGGTGCGCACCGTCACCGGGTTCGACGTCGCGGTCGCGCCGGTCGCGTTCTTCACCGACACCGTGATCGTGAACGCGCTGTCGGTCGCGACCTCGTTGACGGCGTACCCGCTCGCGCCGGTGTTGCAGCCGACCGCCCGCGCCGCGCCGTTGATGGTCACCGTGCACGTCGCGGTGCCGCCGCCGTCGTCGTAGGCGAAGTTCACCGTGAAGCCCTTGTACGTCGCGCTGCCCGCCGACACGTTCGACACCTTCGCGTCGGTGATGGTCTTCGCGCTGGTGGTGTCCTTCGCGCCGGTGCCGGCCTCGTTGACCGCCGCCACGTCGACCGACACGATCTCGCCGTCGCCGAACCCGTCCAGGGTCGCGTTGGTGCCGTTGACCGTCTGCGTGTTGCCGCCCGCCGTCACCTTGTAGCCGGTGATCGGGCGGCCGTTGTCGGCCGGGACCGCCCACGTCACGCGGATGGTGCCCTTGGCGGTGCCGACCGTGGCCGCGGACAGGTTGCGCACCTGCGCGGGCTTGTTGAACGGCACCACCGAACCCGACGGCTGCGACACCTCCGAACCCGCGCCCTTGTCGTTGACCGCCACGACGGTGAACGCGTACTGCGTGCCGTACTCCAGCTCGCCGTCCTTGACGACCAGCTTCACCGCGCCGGACGTGGTGCCGATCAGGGCGCCGCTGCCCGCGTTGATCGCGGTGACCTCGTACCGCGTGATCTTGCGGCCCTGGCCGTTGGCGGCGGTCCAGGTCACTTCGACGGTGCCGTCGGGCTTCTCGACCGCCTTCACGCCCGTCGGGGCGTCGGGCACGTCACCGGTCGGCATCACCGGGTTGCTCTTGCGGGTCGGGCCGGCGCCCTTGCCGTTGACCGCGTGCACGGTGAACGTGTAGGTCTTGCCGTTGGTCAGCTTGTCGATGACCAGCGAGCGGTTGCGCGCCCCGACCGTCCAGGTCCGCCCGTCGCCCTCCACCACGTACTTCGTGATCTTCGAACCGTTCTCGGCGGCCTTGCCCCAGCTCAGGCGTACCTGCGAGTCGCCCGACGCGGCGGTGACGTTGCGCGGCGCGCCCGGCTTGCCGATCTGCGGCTTCGGCGGGGGCGGCGGCGTCACCGGCGGCGGGTCACCGCCCACGACGTCGTCGTTGAACTTGTCGACGACCCGGACCTGGTGCTTGTCGTTGACCACCCGCGCCGTCGCGGAGTCGGGGGCGTTGATGAACAGCTGGTTCTCGCGCACCTCCAACTCCAGCCGGAAGCCGGGCTTGCCCGCCTCGATCGTGTTGACCAGCTTGCCCTCACGGTCGATCGCGTACACCTTGCCCGCGGCGTCGTCGGCCACGTAGAACCAGCCCGACCACGCCACCGCGGGCCGCACCGCCCCGCCCGCGCCCGGCACCGTGAACTCGTGCACCTGGTCACCGGAGATGACATAAACCTTGCGGCCGTCGACGACCGTCACCGCAATGTCCTTGCCGCTGGAGCGTTCCGGCAGCTCACCGCCGGCCGCACCGGCGATCTCGACCTTCTTCAGGGTGTCGCCGCGCAGCAGCGTCAGCGAGCCGTTGGTCTGGTCCAGCACCGCCACACCGTCGTCCAGCGCCGACAGCGCCAGGTCGTGGAACGCCTCGGCGACCGGCTCGGTGCGCACCAGCGACGGCCCGCTGCCGCCGGTGCCGCCCGAGGGCGGCGTCAGCGGCGCGGGCGTGATCGCCGAAACGGTGCCCTGGCTGGGCACGGCCAGCCAGAGGCGGCCCGTGCCGTCGAAGTGGCCGCCGGTGATGCCCGGCGGGTAGCGCAGCGGCTCGCCGATCGGCTGCAGCGTCGCGGGGTCCAGCTGGCGCACCACGCCCTGCACGGGGTCGATGACGAACGCCGCGTTGTTGTGCAGCGCCACCGACACGCCCAGGCCCGCCTGCGACTCCTGCGACGCGGTGATCTGCAGCGTCGCCGGGTCGAGCGCGCTGATGCGCCCGGTGTGCTGGTCGCGCACGATCAGGTACCGGTCGGACTGGCTGACCTGCACGTAGTGGCCCTGCGAGGCGACCAGCGCCTGCGAGCGGGTGTCCACCTTGCCGGTCAGGCCGTTGACCCGGGCGATCTCGCCGCGGGTGAGGCTCCACAGCCATGAGCTGCTGTCGAAGCCGGCCGAGACCTGGTCGTTGGCGCTGAGCCCGAACCAGGTCAGGCCCATGGCGGCGAGCATCGCCAGCACCGTGACGATGGTGACGACGCCACCTTTGGTCCGTGCTCTACGTGTGATCGCGCCCGGTGACAGATCCGCCACGGATCGCCCCTCCCCATGACGCGGGGTGTGTCGAGCCCACCCCGCTCGCCGACTGGCGTCCTCCCCAGAAGCCGACGCCATCCTAGGCGTTGCAGGTCACCGGTGAAAGTCGAGTGAGGACGCTCATGGTGTCAGGCTGGGCGACGGCGCCGTCGACCCTGCGGTGCCGGTGCAGGCGGGCTTGGATCGCAGCAGCTCATCGCCGCTGTAGATGCTCATGATGACGAAGCAGTAGTCCCAGTTCGGATTCAGGCCGGTGACGGTGTATCGCGTCTCACCGTTGCCGGGCTTGCCCAGGGTCGCCACTTCCTCGCCTTCGGGGGCGCCGAGCAGCACCTGCGCGGCGTAGCCGTCGGACGGGTCGAACCAGGTGATGGTGATGTCGCCGTTGGCGGCGCGGGTGACGAAGACGTCTCCGGCGGCCTCGGCTTTGACGGTCGGGCCGGGCTGCGGCTGCTCGTTGTCCTTCTTCGTCAGCATCACCACCACCAGCGTGGCCACGGCGGCGAGCACGGCGACGATCGCGGCGGCGACCGCGGCGATGACCGGGCCGCGGCTGCGTCGCTGCGGGGCGGTGGGTGGCGCGGGTGGCGCGAACACCGTCGGCGTCGGCACGTGCTGCGGTTGCTGCGGCAGGTGGCGCGGGAGCGTCTGCGGCGGCGGCGCGACCGGGATCGCGGGTGCCCGGCCGTCGGCGGCGCGGGCCTGCTCCGGCGGCAGGTCGCGGCGCGGCTGGTCCTGGTAAGGCGGCGCGACGTGCGACTGCTGCCCCTGGTGCGGCAGCCGCTGGTGGAACTGCTGCGGCTGCCCGGTGTCCTGCCGCGGCGCCTGGTGTGGCTGCTGCTGCGGGTGCGTGGTGTCGTGCCGGGGCGGCACGTGCTGCGGCGGTTGCGGCGTGTCAGGCCGGGACGGTTCACGGTGCGGTGGGAGCGGTTCGGGCCGCGCGGGACGGGTGGGGTCGGGCGGCAATGGGACGCTCGGCGGGGTCGGCACGATGGGCATGGCGCGGGTCGCGGACTGGTCGCGTCGCGGCGGCATGGTCAGGCCGTAGGGGGCGGTCCGGTCATCGGTGGGGGCGGGCCCTGTGTCCGCGTCGCGGGTGACGGGATGCGCAGGCGGGGTCCGGTCCCCGGTCTCCGGTGTCACCGGACCCGTCGGCCGTGACGGCGGGCCGAGCAGCGAGGTGCGGTCGTCGGTGGGACTCGGGGTGACCGGGGTTGGCGGTGGCGTGGTCAGCAGCGACGTGCGGTCGTCGCTGGGACTCAGGGTTCGCGGTGGCGGTGCCGGCAGCGAGGTCCGGTCGTCGACCGGGTTCGGTGTGACGAGGTTCGGCGGCGTGACCGCGGGAGTCGGTTCTGGCTGCTCCACGCTCGGGGTGCGTGGCGGCATGACCACCGCGGTGCGATCGTCTGGCGCGTTTGCCGTTGTCGTCTGCGGCGTCGAGGCAGGCAGCGGCCAGGCCGGGGGCGCGCTGTGCTGGTCCTGTTCCGTGGGCGCGGCCTGCGGCGTCGCCGGGACGGACTGGGACACGTAGGTGGTCGGCCGCGACGGCGGCGGCAGCAGCGCGGTGCTGTCCTCGGGCGGCTGCGGTGCCGGCGGTGCGGGGGTCGCCGGTGGCGGTGCGACCGCTGCGGGGGCGTCCGGGCCGAGCCAGGCGCGGGCGACCTGGACCTGCTGGTCGAAGCCGGGCGTGAGCGGGCCGTGCGTGGCCACCTTGGTGTACTGGCGGCGGGCCTCGTGGCGGTTGCCCAGCTCGTCGGCGATCTGCGCGAGGTCGAACGACATCGACAGCAGCAGCGGGTGCTCCTCGCCGAAGCGGTACCCGCCGTTGTACAGCGCGTTCTCCAGCACCCGGCGGGCCGCGCTCAGGTCGCCGGACTGCCGGTGCATCGTGGCGAGCAGGTGGCCGGTGGTCAGGACCTCGGGGTGGTCCTCTCCGGCGGCCATGATCGCCGCTTCGAGGGACTGTTCCAGCAGCGTGCGGGCGCTGTTCAAGTCGCCCCGGTCACGGCGGGCGAGCGCCTCGGTTCGGATGTCGCTCAGCGAGGTCGGTGACGGCACGGGTCACATCCTGCCCACACCCACCGACTCCCCGCCACCCGCAGCGGCGAAGATCGCGACGATCTTGCGCGAACTGTTGCCGGTATGCCCGGAACGAGCGTGTCGTCCCCACCTGCCACGCAAGATCGCGCGTCAGCGGCGGCCGCGGGGGGCGGTGTGTTTGAAGTGCACGAACAGGCGGCCGAAGTTCTTGGAGTCCTTCTCCACGCGGTGGTAGAGGGCTTTGACCTCTTTTTGTTCGAGGAAGCGCAGGACTGTCTTCTTGAGGGCGCCGGAGCCTTTGCCGGGGATGATCTCGATCATCGGGGCCTTCTTGGCGATCGCCTCGGCCATGATGTCGTTGAGGGCCCGCTCGATGTCGCGGCCCTTGTTGTATATGTCGTGCAGGTCCAGTACTAGCTTCATCAGCGCTGAGCCTACCCGATGTGAGCTGGGCTCCGGGTGGCTCGGCGGTGCCGGGGTCAGGTGCGGTCGCGGATCAGGGACAGCAGGTGGGCGTGGGTCTCGGGGTCGGCGGCTGCGAGCAGGCCGCGGCCCGTGGGGCCGAGCGGGGCGCCGTCGATGCCGGTGACCACACAGCCGGCGGCCTGGCACAGGGCGATGCCGGCGGCGAAGTGCAGGTTGATGGACAGGTCGCCGCCGTCGGTGACGTAGGCGGCGCGTTTGCCTGCCGCGACCCAGGCCAGGGCGAGGGTGGTGGACACGACCCGGGGGCGGAAGTGCTCGACGAAGCCGGGGTGGGCCAGCAGGTCCACGGCGCGCAAGCCGGGTGCGTTCGGGAAGGGCGGGTCCAGGTTCACGTCCACCAGGCGGGTGGCCGCGGTGGGGGTCAGCGGGGTGTCGGCGCCGCCGCGGCGTAGCCGGGCGGTGCGGCCGTCGGTGATGAAGACTTCGCCGGTGAACGGGTCGGCGACGGCGGCGGGGCCGCCGCGCAGGGCCACGTTGACGGCGACGAGCATGTTGCCGACGGCGTAGTTGAGAGTGCCGCACAGGGGGTCCACCAGCCACCGGCGGGTGGCGTCGGGGGTGCCCGTCTGCCCGCCTTCCTCGCCGAGCACGGCGTCGTGGGGGCGGGCGGTGCGGATGACGTCGAGGATCGCCTGCTCGGCTGCCACGTCGGCGGCGGTGGCGAAGTCGCCGCCGCCCTTGTCGATCCGGGCCAGGTGCCGGCCGTACAGGTCGCGGACCACGTCCGCGCCGGCCTGCGCCGCCGCGGCGGCGACCTCGGCGTCGGCGCGGGGCGCATACGAGTCGATCATGCGGCCCAGGGTAGCGGGGTGCGCGGGCGGAGCCGGCGGCAGCCGCGAGCCGTAACATCGTGTGATAGCCAGATTGACATATTGCAATGACCTTGAATCTGGTGTTCTGCTGTGAGCCTCCTTTACCCCCGCTTGGAGGCAGACATGCGGCGACGGTTAACCGTCTTCGTATCCACCTTGGCGCTGGCCGGCACCATGGTCCTGACCGGACCGGCCGACGGCGCACCGGTCGGACCCGAGGTCAGCACCTCGGGCCACTACACCGTCCAGGGCATCAAGACCCTCGCCCAGCGCAACGCGATCGCCGCCACGGGCGCGGCCATCGACGGCTTCGACCACGGCATCCTCGACATCACCGCCACCCCTGGTGAGGCTGCCAAGATCAAGGCTCTCGGCTTCACGGTCACCCGGGTCCTCGCCCCGGTCCAGGACGACCACGCGCAGGCGCTCGCGTTCCCGCCGGCCGACTCGAACTACCACGACTACAGCGAGATGATGGCCGTCATCAACTCGCTGGCCTCGTCGTACCCGTCGATCTTCCGGGTGACGACGATCGGCAACTCCTACGAGGGCCGCAACATGCCCCTGATCAAGATCTCGGACAACGTCGCCACCGACGAGAACGAGGTCGAGGTCCTGTTCAACCACCATCAGCACGCCCGTGAGCACCTCACGGTCGAGATGGCCATCTACCTGATGAACCTGTTCACCAGCGGCTACGGCTCCGACTCGGCGATCACGAACATCGTGAACAGCCGCGAGATCTGGATCGTGCCGGACATGAACCCCGACGGCGGCGAGTACGACATCGCCACCGGCAGCTACCGCTCGTGGCGCAAGAACCGCCAGCCCAACAGCGGTTCGTCCAACGTCGGCACCGACCTCAACCGCAACTGGTCCTACCAGTGGGGCTGCTGCGGCGGCTCCAGCGGCACGACCAGCAGCGAGACCTACCGCGGCCCGTCGGCGTTCTCCGCGCCGGAGTCGACGAACCTGCGCAACTTCGTCAACAGCCGGGTCGTCGGCGGCGTCCAGCAGATCAAGGCCAACATCGACTTCCACACGTACTCGCAGCTCATCCTGTGGCCGTTCGGCTACACGACGGCCAACAACCCCTCGGGCATGAGCGCCGACGAGTACAACACGTTCGCCACGCTGGGCCAGCAGATGGCCGCGACCAACAGCTACACCCCGGAGCAGTCCAGCGACCTGTACGTCGCCGACGGCACGTCCATCGACTGGATGTGGGGCACGCACCGGATCTGGGCATACACCTTCGAGATGTACCCGGGCAGCTCCGGCAGCGGCGGCGGCTTCTACCCGCCCGACGAGGTCATCACCGCGCAGACGACCCGCAACCGGGCCGCGGTGCTGATGCTGCTGCAGCAGGCCGACTGCCCGTACCGGGTGATCGGCAAGGAGGCGACCTACTGCGGCGGCGGTGGCGGCACCACGGTCTGGTCCGACACGTTCGAGACCGCGACCGGCTGGACCGTCAACCCGAACAGCACCGACACGGCCACCGTCGGCCAGTGGGCGCGCGGCGCGGCGCAGGCGACCAACTCCAGCGGCGCCAAGCAGCTGACCCCGTTCGCGGGCAGCAACGACCTGGCCACCGGCCTGTCGGCGGGCACCGCGGCGGGCGACTTCGACCTCGACGGCGGCACCAGCTCGATCCAGTCGCCCGCGATCACGCTGCCGGCCACCGGCACGCTGAACGCGAGCTGGCAGTGGTACCTGGCGCACGGGTCGAACTCCTCCAGCGCCGACTTCCTGCGGATCTCGGTCGTGCACAGCGGCGGCACCACGGTGCTGGCCACCATCGCGGGCGCGGCCAGCAACCGCAACGGAGCGTGGGGCAGCGGTTCGGCGAACCTGACCGCGTACGCGGGCCAGAGCGTGCGCTTCCTGGTCGAGGCGGCGGACGCGAGCACGGCCAGCCTCGTCGAGGCGGGCCTGGACAACCTCACGGTGACGCAGTCGTGACGGGCTCCCCGGCCCGCTGAGGCCGGGGACCGCGCGCGCACGCAGGGCGGTCTCACTGTCCGTGCCGGTTCGGCGACCGGTGCGGCAGGCGGGGCCGCCCTGTCGCGTCCGGTGCCGCATCTGGCTGGGAATATTGCGCGTGCAAACGCTCCCAGGCATCCACATAGGACGCTACCTGCAGCGGAGCAAAGGTAAACAGTGAGTGCTCGGCGATGACAGCGAGTAGATCCATTCTGTAGGGTGCCTTCTCGTGCCGATAGCCGACGAGTTCTACTTGATGACGCATGACGATGTCAGCGGCGACTCCCGGCTGCACGCCAAAGCCGTCGGATTCGGTCTGGCAGCCGCGCTGCTGGCCGAACTGTGCCTGCTGGACCTGGTGCGTCCCGCCGCCGAGGGGGTGGCGGTGCGCAACGCGCCGCCGCCGCCGGACGCGCTGGCCGCCCGCGTACACGGGCAGCTGCTGGCAGAGCCGACCCTGCACCCGGTGCGGGACTGGCTCGCCTACCTCGGGCTCAGCGCCGAGTCCGACATCGCCGTCAGGATGACCGCCGCGGGGGCGCTCCAACTGGTCGAGACGCGCCGACTGCTCAGCGTGCAGCGCCGATACATGCCCGTGTCCGTCAACGATGCGGCCTGGCCCACTGCCCGGCTCATCGGGCGGCTGCGGCGGCAGGAGGAGATGTCCGTCGAGGACCGCATCCTCGCCGGGCTCGCCTTCGCGACCGGGCTGAGCACCACCTTCGCCTGGGACGACGTCCGCGGACGCAGCCTGGCCTCGCTCATCGCGGTGCTCGACGAACCCGTGCGGGTGCTCATCGCCGAGACGGAGCTGGCCGTAAGCAAAGCCGTGGCGAAGCTCACCTGAACCACACCCCCCCACCCCCTCACCCCCCACCCCCCTCAAGGAGCAACACCGTGTCCGCACCCCCTAGCTCCGCGCTGTCGTCGGCCCTGGCCGCCGACCGGCTCGGTTCGGCGTCCGTGGCGTCGTTCGCGCTGACCGCCGCGGCCCCGCTCATGGTCATCGGTGGCGTCATCGTCGCCGGCTGGGCCAACGTCCAGGTCATCGGCTTCCCGCTCGGCATCCTGCTGATCGGCGCCGCGCTCGCGCTGTTCACGTTCGGCTACGTCGCGATGTCGCGGCACATCCGCAACGCCGGCGCCTTCTACTCCTACATCTCCCAGGGCCTGGGCCGCCCCGCCGGTGTGGCCGCCGCGCTGTCGGCGGTGCTCGGCTACAACCTGCTGCAGGTCGGCCTGTACGGCATCTTCGGCGCGGCCGGCTCCGGCCTGCTCGGCGCGATGTTCGACGTGAACGTCGAGTGGTGGGTGCTGGCCCTGGTGGCGTGGCTGTTCGTCACGGTGCTCGGCCTGTCCCGCGTCGAGATCAACAGCAAGCTGCTGCTGGTCGTGCTCGTCGCCGAGCTCGCCATCGTGCTGCTGTACGACATCGTGTTCATCGCCAACCCGGCCGACGGCGTCAGCTTCGCCGCGTTCTCGCCGGACAACCTGTTCATCGGCGGCGCGCTGGGCGCGGTGCTGACCGTGACCGTGACCGCGTTCGTCGGGTTCGAGGCCCCGCCGGTGTTCGCCGAGGAGTCGCGCGACTCCCGCAAGACGATCGCCCTGGCGTCGTTCGGCGGCCTGGGCGTCATGGTGCTCGTGTACGCGCTGACCGCGTGGGCGCTGACCGTGGCCACCGGCCCGGACAACATCGTGGCCCAGAGCCAGGAGCACGCCGCCCAGGCCGACCTGATGTTCGTGCTGGCCGGCGAGCACCTGGGCGCGTTCTTCGCCGACGCCGGCAACGTGCTGCTGGTGACCAGCGCCTTCGCGGCGATGCTGTCGTACCACAACACCGTGGCCCGCTACACGTTCTCGCTGGCCCGTGAGGGCGTGCTGCCGCGTTCGCTGGCCCGCACCGGTGCGCGTTCGGGCGCCCCGGTCGGCGCCTCGGTCCTGCAGTCCGTCATCGGCCTGGCCGTCATCCTGGTGTACGCGATCGCGCAGCTGGACCCGTTCACCCACCTGTTCTTCTGGCTGGGCATGACCGGCGGCTTCGGCGTGCTGCTGCTGCTCGCGGGCACCAGCGTGGCCGTGGTGCTGTACTTCGCCAAGGACAAGCGCGGCGAGAGCCTGTGGACCCGGGTCATCGCGCCGGTGCTGTCGGCGCTGTTCCTGATCTGGGCGGTGCAGCAGACGGTCCGCGACTACGGCACCATGCTCGGCACCGGTGACGAGCACGCGGCCCGCTGGATCCTGCCGGGGCTGTACCTGCTGGTCGCGGTCGTCGGTGTGATCTGGGCACTGGTGCTGCGCGCCACCAAGCCGGCGCTGTACGAGGCGATCGGCAAGGGCGTCGAGGGCGGCAAGACCGAGGTCTCGTCGGCGGAGGCCCCTAAGGTCGCCGTATGACCGGCTCGGACGCGGTGTCCACGGCTGCGGCCGTGGACACCGCGGCCGCGGGAAGGCTGATCTCGGCGTCGTTCCAGGAGCTGGCCGTCTCGGAATGGCTGCTCGACGATCCGGTCGAGCGCGAGCGCATCATGGCCGGGCAGTTCGGCTGGTTCGCCGAGCACGCCCTGACGTACGGCGCCGTGGACGTGGCCGGTGACGACGCGGTCGCGGTGTGGTTCGACAACACCGCCGACGCGCCGTGGATCGACGGCTACGACGAGCGCCTGGTCGAGCTGGCCGGGCCGCACGCGGCCCGGTTCGCGCTGCTGGACGAGACGTTCGCGCAGCACCACCCGCACGGGCGGCCGCACTGGCACCTGGCGCTGCTGGCCGTGCGGCCAGGGCTGCGGGGCACCGGGCTGGGCAGCGAGCTGCTCGGGCGGCGGCTGGCGCAGCTGGACGCCGAGGGTGTGCCGGCCTACCTGGAGGCGTCGAGCACGGGTTCGCGGGATCTGTACCTGCGGCACGGGTTCGCGATGCTGGGCGAGGCCTACCACCTGCCCGGCGACGGGCCGGCGCTGTACCCGATGTGGCGCGAGCCGCAGGGCTGAGCACGGATGAATGGCGGGGGCGGTGACCACACGGTCGCCGCCCCCGCTTCGCGTGTGCGTGCTCAGCCGGAGGCGTGCAGGTTGCGGGCGGTGGCGGAGGTCGCCACGGTCGCCGGGTCGGGGTAGGTGCGCAGCAGCCGGTCGGCGGTGCCGGCGGTGGTGACGGTGAACCAGTAGTGCTCGTTCTTGTAGTGGTGCAGCCGGTGGTTGCGCCACACGGCCCGGTAGAGCCTGCTGCGTGGCCGGTAGTCGCTGTGGATGGCGTAGTGGGTCCACTCGTAGAGCAGCCCGACGGCGGCGACGCTCAGGATGAAGGTGAGGGCCTCGCCGAGCCGCGGGAACGCCAGCAGCGCGACGGTGCTGTAGCCGGCGATGACGGCGGCCAGCGAGCGCCACGGGATGAACACCAGCGGGACGTCGCGCGGGTCGGCGTGGTGGCGGCGGTGGTCGCGGGCGAGTTCGGTGTCGACGGTCAGCCCGGCGAACCTGCGGGGCCGCCAGTGCAGGACGAACACGTGCACGACCCATTCGAGGACGGGGAACGCCGCCACGAGCAGGGCCGGTGCGCGCAGGTCGGCCAGGGTCCAGCCGCCTTCGGCGATACGCCAGGCCAGGGCGGTGGTCAGCACGAACAGGATCATCCAGGGGCTGGGGTGAAGCCAGAACCGGCGGAAGATCTGGCCCAGGGTGACGGCGGTGCGGGTGGGGCCGGTGGCCGCGGCCTCGTCGGCGGCGAGCCGGTGGCGGGCGGCGCGCTCGGCGGCGGTTTTGTCGGCGGGGGTCATCGCCGGGCTCCTTCCAGCAGGTCGAGGGCGTGCAGCAGGGCCTGGGTGGCGTGGCCGAGCAGGTCGTGGGCCAGGCGGCGGGCGGTGTCGGCGTCGCCTGCGGTGATCGCGTCGGCCAGGGCGCGGTAGTGCTCGACGCGGTCGACCTCGTCGGCCATGACGGTCGACAGGGCGCGCAGGGCGGGTTCGTAGGCGGCGCGCAGGCTGTTGAACATGAGGCGGAACGCGACGGAGTCGGCCGCGTCGACGACTAGTTCCCAGAAGGCCAGGGCCTGGTGCTGGCGGCCGACGGGGTCGGTGTCGGTCGCGATGGCGGTGACGGCGGCGTGCAGGGCGGCGGCGTGGCCGTGGCGTTCGGCGGCGAGCCCGGCGACGACGGGGCCGATGGCCAGGCGGGCTTCGAGGATGCTGCGGGCGACGGCGAGGTCGAGGTCGCCGCCGGGCAGCAGCAGGTGGGGCAGGACGTCGAGGCCGCCGGTGCGGCGGACGTCGCCGACCGTGGTCGCGCCGCCCTGGCGGACGGTGACCAGGCCGGCGTGGGCCAGACGCTGCAGTGCCTCGCGTACGGCGGGGCGGCTGACGCCGAGCGCTTCGGCCAGCGCGCGTTCGCTGGGCAGCGCCTGGCCGGGGGTGAGCGAGCCGGAGACGATCTGGCCGAGCACGCGGTCGTAGACCTCGTCCGGCAGTGACCGTCGTTCGATCTTCGCGAATGTCATGGGTTCACCATCGACGTAATCGGTCGGGTGGTCAAGTGGTATGACCAGTTGTGTTCTGTCATGCGTATTCGTGCATGGACGGTTGCCTGTTGGTGTTGTTTACTGTCTCGTGTTTTCAGCCGCGCGGGGTGGGAGCGGTACGGTACGTCCTTTGTGGACACTGACCCCTCGGAGGCGGGGCATGACCGAGCCCTTCACGGGCCGCGCGCAGGCGTCGGCGGCCAGGGACTTCGCGGCGCAACTGCGCTGGTGGCGTGGCGTACGCGGGTATTCGCAGGGCCGGCTGGCGCAGCGCATGCCGCACAGCGAGGCGATGATCGCCAAAGTCGAGTCCGGCGAGCGCTGGCCGACCGAGGACCTGGCGCGCCGCTGCGACGAGGTGCTGCAGACCGGCGGCCTGCTGTCGGGCATCTACCCGGCGGTGCGGGCCGAGCAGCAGGCCAGCGACGGCCGGCGACGGCGGCGAAAGGAGACCGGGGAGGCGTCGGTCGACGACGCGCGGCGGCTGCTGTCGATGGTGCTGGCCGATACGAATCTGTCGGCGAGTCACCCGTTCGTCCGGGACGCGCTGGCCGCATTGGACGGCCCGGACAACTAGCCGGTGGGAGTACCTGTCCGGGCCTCACATCTACCCGGCAGGTCGGCGGTGCTCGCCAATGAGACGTTGGCGTGTGCGTCGCGCCACGCTACGTCGAACATCCGATGACTACTGGAGGCTCGGTAATGTCCGTGCTCACGCCTTCCGAGGCGGCCACGGGGGACGCGGCCAACCCGGCCGGTGACCCCGAGCTCAGCAAGTTCGGCTACACGCCGCAGCTGCGCCGCTCGCTCACCTTCACTGATCTGCTGTTCTACGGCCTGATCTACATGGTGCCGATCGCCCCGTTCGCGATCTTCGGCTCGGTGTACGCGGCCTCGCAGGGCATGGTGGCGCTGGCGTACGTCGCCGGCCTGGTCGTGATGCTGTTCACCGCCTCGTCGTACGCGCAGATGGTCAAGGCATTCCCGATCGCCGGCTCGGTCTACAACTACGCGGGCCGCGGCATCGCCGCACCGGTCGGCTTCATCGCCGGCTGGGCCATCATGCTCGACTACTTCCTGGTCCCGGGCCTGCTGTACCTGGTCGCGTCGGTTACCATCGAGGCGGCGGTGCCGTCGGTGTCGGCGTGGATCTGGCTGGTCGGCTTCGTCGCCATCAACGCCGTGATCAACTACTTCGGGATCCGGCTCACCGCCGTCGCCATCAACATCATGATCGCCGGCGAGCTCATCGTCCTGGGCATCTTCCTGGTCATGGGCATCATCGGCCTGGCCGACGGGCGCGGCAACGGCGACTGGACCAGCGCGTTCTTCAACTCCGACAACTTCAGCTTCGGGATCGTGCTCGGCTCGGTGTCGGTGGCCGCGCTCAGCTTCCTGGGCTTCGACGGCATCTCGATGCTGGCCGAGGAGAGCAAGGGCGGCGCCCGCCAGGTCGGCCGCGCCATGGCCGTGGTGCTGCTGCTCGCGGGCCTGATCTTCATCGCCCAGACCTGGGTCGCGTCGCTGTTCGTCACCGACCCGGCCGGTCTGATCAACGGCGACGCCGCGACCGTCGGCAACGCCTTCTACGCCGCCGCCGAGGCCGCCGCGGGCGCGCCGTGGCTGGCCACGCTGTGCCTGGTCGCCACCGCGATCGCGTGGGGCCTGCCCGACTCGATGGTCGCCCAGACCGCGCTGTCGCGCCTGCTGTTCGCGATGGCCCGCGACAAGCAGCTGCCGAAGTTCCTGGCCAAGGTGTCCAGCAAGCACGCGTCGCCGGTCAACGCGGTCCTGTTCACCGCCGGCGTCTCGCTGGCCATCTCCGGCACCGCGCTGTACTACCTCACCGAGCAGGGCGAGGACACCATCACGCTGATCGCCACGATGGTGAACTTCGGCGCGATGGTCGCCTGGCTGGCCCTGCACGCCGCGGTGATCTGGCACTACATCGTGCGCAACGGCAGCCGCAACTGGCTGCTGCACCTGGTCGTGCCGCTGGTCGGCGCGGGCCTGCTGATCGCCGTGCTGATCAACATGAAGCTCTACACCCAGGTCACCGGCTTCATCTGGATCGGCCTCGGCCTGGTCGTGCTCGGCGTGCTGTTCGCGATGGGCCGCGCGCCGAAGCTGTCCGGCGTCGGCGGCAGCGACGACGCGGCGGACGTCGCGTGAGCGAGTACATCGAGTTCAACCCGACTCCGGAGCAGCTGGCGTACACCTTCGGGCCCAACCCGCCGGTGGCCAAGGTCCGCCCCGGGGACGTGCTCAAGATCCGCACCGAGGACTGCTTCGGCGGCGTGGTGCGGGGATTCGGCGACCTGCCCTCGCAGGTCTGCCGGTTCCCGTACCTCAACCCGGTCACCGGCCCCTTCTTCGTCGAGGGGGCCGAGCCGGGCGACACCCTGGCGCTGCACTTCGTGTCCATCACCCCGGCCCGCGACTGGGCCGTGTCCAGCACCTTCCCGCACTTCGGGGCGCTGACGTCGACGTCGCACACCGCGACGCTGCAGCCGCCGCTGGAGGAGCGGGTCTGGGTGTACGACATCGACCTCGCCGCGGGCGTCGCCCGCTACAGCGCCCGCAACTCGGACTTCACGGTGGACCTGCCGCTGGACCCGATGCACGGCACCGTCGGCGTCGCGCCGGGCGCGTTCGAGGCCCGGATGACGATCACGCCCGACGCGCACGGCGGCAACATGGACACCCCCGAACTGCGCGCCGGGGTGACCGCCTACTTCGGCGTCAACGTCGAAGGCGCGCTGTTCGCCGTCGGCGACGGCCACGCCCGCCAGGGCCAGGGCGAGGTGTCCGGCGTCGCGGTCGAGGCCGCGATGGAGACCGTGCTCGTCGTCGACCTGATCAAGGGCGTCGGCACGCCGTGGCCGCGGCTGGAGTCCGACTCTCACCTCATGGCGACCGGCTCGGCCCGCCCGCTGGAGGACGCGTTCCGGATCAGCCAGCACGACCTGGTCACGTGGGTGTCCGAGCTGACCGGGCTCGACCTGCTGGACTCGTTGCAGCTGGTCAGCCAGGCCGGTGAGGCGCCCGTCGGCAACGTCTGCGACACCAACTACACCATGGTCGCCAAGGTGGCCAAGGCGTACCTGGGCCGCGCGGGCGCGTACGACGGGGTGCACAACCGGCTCAAGGCGCTGGGCGCGGCGTACCGGTAACGAAACGACAGAACAGGCGGCGTGGCCGGAGCGATGCTCCGGCCACGCCGCTTTTCCGGGGTCCATTGGGGGGAATCGATGCCAGAGCTGGCGCTCGCGGACGAGCTGTTCGTGATGGGACACGACGAGTACAGCGGCAAGCCCAGGCTCAACCACGACGTGCTGTCGGTCGGCCTGGCCGCCGCCGCGCTCGGCGAGCTGATGATCGCCGAAACGGTCACCGTCGACGGCGGCCGCCTCACCGGCTGGACCGCCAGACAGAACGGCGACCCCGTCATCGACCAGATCGTCGCGCAACTGCAGCAGGTCGGCCCCGGGCACCGGGTGCACCAATGGGTCGAGCACCTGCGCGCCGACATCAAGGAACTGGTCGGCTACCGGCTGGTCGGGCACGGCGTGGTCCGGCGCGAGACCAGCCGCTCGTTCACCGGCCGGACCCAGATCCGCTTCCCGGCGACCGACCCGACCGAGGCGACCCGCTCGATGGTGCGGCTGGGCTTCCTGCTCACCCGGCCCGGTGACTTCGACCCGCAGTCGGCGCTGCTGGCCTGCATCGCCAACGCCGTCGACCTGACCATCGTCGCCCCGACCCTGTCCACGGCGACGATGCGCCAGCGCCTGGCCGAACTGCCCGGCCGGCTCGTGCCCGGCTACCGGGACCTGCTCGCCGCCGTCGACTCCGCCGTGGCCGCGGTGGCCCTGCAGGCCCACGGCTGACCGCATGGGCCTGGCGCGGAAGATCGACGAATCGTATGCTCCGGACGTGCCGGTGCCCCGACCCCGCTTCCTCGCCGCGCGGCTGCTCGTCGCCGCGCAGTTGGCGAGCGTCGCGCTGTAGAAGGCGAGCCGTCGCTGCGCGACCGGATCCAGGCCGGAACCATCGCCGCGTACGTCATCGTCGCGCTGTACCTGACGCCGGTCGGCTGGACCCTGGTCTACGGGCTGACCCGCTGGACCGCCATGAACGTCTGGGGCGAGGGCCCGGACGCCGACAGCCTGGGCTAGGCGGGTGTGCGTCGTCCGACGGACCGCGATGCGGTCGCGGACGAAGCCGTTGGCGGAGTGTCGCATCAAACCCCTATCTTGGGGCCCGGTCGCGAACCTCTGATCGCGACACACCTCACGGGGAGGAACCCACTTGCCAAAGATCCGATCCCTCGTCGCAATGCTCGCGGTCGGCGTGGCGGCCGCGCTCAGCGCGCCGGTGACCGCCCAGGCCGCCGACCAGCCGGTCGTGAACTGGGCGCACAGCGACTACGGCAACGACTACGGGACGCTGCTGGTCTCGGCGACCGCAGCCGACGGGGTCAGCGCCATCACGGCCCACATCCTCACCTCCGACACACGCCAGGAGGTCGCCACCGTCGAGGCGTTCACCTTGCGATCAGGCACCACCACCGACGGCGTCTGGGCCGGCACCCCGATCGTGCTCGACGACCTCGGGGTCTACACCGTCGATGTGGAGATCACCGACACCGACGGCACGCACGTGCGCCAAGACGGCATCGGTGAGCTCTACTACGCCATGTTCACGTACTTCGAGAACGTGAGCCTCAACCGGACGTCGACCACGTACGACAAGCGGACCGTGACCATGCGCGGCACGCTGCTGGGCCGCCGGCCCGGCTCCGGTGTCGTCGAGCCGGTCGCCGGCGCCCGGGTCTACGTCCTCGGCACGTTCAACTTCGTCGAGGTCACCACGAAACCCGACGGCACGTTCGCCGGCACGGTCGAGATCGTCTACGAGTCCGAGGATGTCTGGGCTGACTACGGCCTGACCCAGCCCATGCACACCCGTGCGCAGTCCGAACCGCTGCGGGTCACCGTCTCGCCGCGGCCGGTCCGCGTGAGCGTGAATCTCGACAAGGCCAAGCTGAACCGCGGTGAGTCGCTCACCGCGACCGGCCAGATCACCTGGAAGGTCGCCGGAGTGTGGACCCCGCTCGCGGGTGTCGAGGCATTCGTCAGCTTCTGCGCGACGGCGGACCAGGACAGCTGTAACTACATCGGGTCCGTGACAACCGACGCCGACGGGCGGTTCAGTTACACCACGACCCCGCTCGGCGGCGGCCACATCGGCGTGACCCACGTCCAGTACACCGCCGACGGCGGCGTCGACCCCTACGTCAAGCCGGGCTTCGGCTCGTCCCGTCTGTTCACGGTCCTGCAGCCTTCGGCGTTCACGAGCTTCTACGGCGGCCGCTACGACCAGGGCAGGATCGGCGTGTACGGCAACTTCACCTTCACCGGCGGGCGCTCGCCCGCGCACTTCGAGATCAAGCTGCAGTACTCGGCGAACGGTGTCGATGGTTGGCGCACCCACACCACGTTCACCGACCAGTATTCGTTCGAGGTGACCGGGGTCGACATGCCCGGCGCGGTGTACTGGCGTGCCGTCTACCCGGGTGACACCGGCTTCCAGAAGACGGTGAGCGAGGTCGTGGCAATCCCCGCACTCTGATCACGGGACGCACTTCCCCGGGCCGGCGCGTCTGACGAACGCGCCGGCCGGGCTGCGCCCAGCGCAGGAGACTGGGGTGAGGGTCCGGACGCCGCCAACCTCGGCTGACGCCCGCGGGTCAGGCCTTCGTCACGCAGATGACGCTTAGATACGGTCCCATCCAGGCGCCGGAGTAGCCGCCGCCGTCGAGGGTCAGCTCCATGACGCCGATCTCCTTGTCGTCGGCGTCGAAGTACCACTGCAGGCCGACCTCGCCCGGGTCGCCGTTCTGCCCGCCGCCGACCCCGGTCATGTAGGAGTGGTTGTCCTCATACCAGCCGCCGCAGGGCTCCCACTCGATCCGGTCGGCGTAGACGGGCTGGCCGCTGGAGTCGACCGGGTTGCCGTAGCCGTGCTGCTCGCCGTGGAACACCACGTTCGACGGTGGCGTCGCGCACACGACGACCGCGCTGACGCTCCACGTCGCGGCGGTGCCCAGCGGCAGCTCGCTGGCGATCGCCCGAGCCGAGTTCGGGATCTGCGGGAACGACGCCCAGGGGGTGTTGAAGATGCCGAACCCGACGTCGTCGAAGCGCACCGCACGGGTGTCGGTGTTGATCTGCGCGCCCATGCCCACCCGCGTCCGCCCGGACGGGCACTGCGCGATCGCGGCCCTGGACTTCGTGCTGCCCGCGGTCGTCGTGGCGCGCACGTAGGTCAGGTCCGGATACGCCGGTCCGCAGGCGACGGTGACCCGCAGCTGCCACGTCCCCGCGTATCCGTAGAGCAGGTCGGACCGCTCGACGGCTCTGACGAAGAAGGCGTTCTCGGTGGCGTTGTGGACGGGTTCGGTCCGCTGGATGAGCACCTGGTTGGTGGCTCCGAGGATCTGCGCGCCGCCGCCGTACGGCCGGTAGTCCGCCGGGCAGGCCGCGCCGAACTCCACGACGCTGGCCGACGCGGGCCGGCTGTAGACCGTGCGGTAGATGATGCCCGGGTTGTACGGGTCGGTGTCCGATCCCGGTGGAGGCGGTGCCGCCTGCGCGGGTGCGGATGCCGCCGCCAGCAGCGCGGCCGCCGCCAGTGCCGTCAGCGTCCGGCGGATCGTGCCGCGCGATACCGAACCCATCTCCGCCTCCTCGGCGCCGCGACGGGACCCGACCCGCCGATGTCGCCAGGTTAGGCCGCTGCCACGCCGTTGACCCCACCGTGTCGATGATCTGTCCCGGCGGTGGCGCCCTCCGTGGTCGGTGGCGGCGTTCCATGTCCTGCCACTTCGGACTCGACATCGGACCTGGCTGCGCAGAGGATGTTCGGGTGTCCGTGACTGTCCATGAAAGAGGCGTGCACCTATGAGTTCTTCGGCGTTGCATCAGATCTCCCCGCAGCGGCCCGACGCCGCCCACCCGCTGGCCCGCCTCAGTGCCGAGGAGATGCGCCAGGCCCGCTCGGTGCTCAGCGCCGCGGGGCTGGTGGGGGAGTCGACCCGGTTCACGTATGTGGGTCTGGAGGAGCCGGCCAAGGGCGAGGTGCTCGACACCGGCGGCGCGGTCGTGCCGCGGCGGGCCCGGGTGATCCTGCTGGACGTCGCGACGGGCGTGGCGACCGACACCGTGGTGTCGCTGTCCAAGGGCGAGGTCGACAGCCGGCGGAAGCTGGACCCGGTCCGCGACGGGCAGCCGGCGATCATGCTGGAGGAGTACATCGCCGCAGACGAGATCGTCAAGGCCGACGAGGGCTGGCGGGCGGCGATGGCCCGCCGCGGCATCACCGACCTGGACCTGGTGTGCCCGTGCCCGCTGTCGGCGGGCGCGGCGACCAAGCCGGACGAGCAGGGCCGGCGCATGGTGCGGGTGCTGTCGTTCGTACGCCACCGCGAGAACGACCACCCGTGGGCGCACCCGGTCGACGGCGTGGTCGCCTACGTCGACCTGACCGAGCGCCGGGTGATCGAGCTGATCGACGACGTGCTGCTGCCGGTGCCGTCGACCGAGCACAACCACGACGACCCGGAGTACGTCGGGCCGCTGCGCACGACCCTGAAGCCGATCGAGATCACCCAGCCGGAGGGGCCCAGTTTCACCGTCGACGACGACGTGGTGAGCTGGGAGGGCTGGAAGTTCCGGATCGGGTTCGACGCCCGCGAGGGCCTGACCCTGCACCAGTTGTCGCTCAACGGCCGCGACATCGTCTACCGGGCCAGCGTCGCCGAGATGGTCGTGCCGTACGCGGACCCCTCGCCCGCTCGCTGGTGGCAGAACTACTTCGACGCGGGCGAGTACAGCCTGGGCGCGCAGGTCAACGCGTTGCAGCTGGGCTGCGACTGCCTCGGCGAGATCCACTACTTCGATGCGGTGGTCGCCGACGACCTGGGCGAGCCGCAGACCCGCCCGAACGCGATCTGCATGCACGAGGAGGACTTCGGGGTGCTGTGGAAGCACACCGACCTGTTCACCGGCTCGTCGGAGACGCGGCGGCAGCGGCGGCTGGTGATCTCGTTCTTCGTCACGGTCGGCAACTACGACTACGGCTTCTACTGGTACCTGTACCTGGACGGCACCATCGAGCTGGAGTGCAAGGCGACCGGTGTCATGTTCACCTCGTCGTACGTGCCGGGCAGCCCGTACGCCGACGAGGTCGCGCCGGGGCTGGGCGGGCCGTACCACCAGCACATGTGGTGCGCGCGGCTGGACATGACCGTGGACGGGGTCGCGAACACGGTCAACGAGGTGCAGTTGCAGCGGCTGCCGGTCGGGCCGGACAACCCGCACGGCAACGCGTTCACGAAGCAGGTGACGCCGCTGGAGCGCGAGTCGCAGGGGGCGCGGATGGCCGAGCCGGCCAGTGCCCGGGCCTGGCACGTGGTGAACCCGGGCAAGCTCAACCGGCTGGGCCAGCCGGTCGGCTACGCGCTGTTCCCGCAGGGCCAGCCGGTGCTGGCCGCGGACCCGTCGGCGTCGATCTCGCAGCGGGCGGCGTTCGCCACGCACCACCTGTGGGTGACGGCGTACGACCCGGCCGAGCGCTACCCGTCGGGCGACCTGCCGAACCAGCACGCGGGCGGGGCGGGGCTGCCCGCGTGGACGGCCCGGGACCGGGATCTGACGGCGACCGACGTGGTGCTGTGGCACACGTTCGGGTTGACGCACTTCCCGCGTACGGAGGACTGGCCGGTCATGCCGGTGGACCGGGCGGGGTTCACGCTCAAGCCGGTCGGTTTCTTCGACCGCAACCCGACCCTGGACGTGCCCGCCTCGACGGCCTCGCACTGCGCGACGCCCACGGCCGAGGGTGACAGCTGCTGCTCCTGAGCAGGACGAGAGCAGGGGCGGACGCCGTCGCGTCCGCCCCTGCCGTGCAGCTGTGGGCCCCCCGTGGGGCGCGGCTCATTCGGCCGGGCCGCCCTTGCCGATCCGGTCGTACACGGCGGGCTGCGACGAGCGCAGCACCAGGCCCCAGGCCGCGCCGAGCACGACGGCGACGCCGACCAGGCCGGGCAGGATGTAGCGCAGCGGCGAGTTCGCCTCGGCGCCCAGCATCGCGTCGGAGTTGACGATCGTCATAACGGTGATCGCGCCGAGGGCGAGGGTGGCCAGGATCGGGGCGATGGTGCGCTGCCAGAGCGTCTCGGCGCCGCGGTGGCGGTTGAGGTACGCGAACACGGCGACCGACGTGCCGACCATCAGCACCAGCAGGCCGACGGCGGAGACGTAGGACAGCCAGGTGAACAGCTCCAGCACCGGGTCGCGCCCGAGCGCGGCGAACACGGCCACGACGATGACGGCCAGGACGGTCTGCAGCAGCGAGCCGACGTACGGCGCGGAGGTGCGCCGCCCGGTGCGAGCCATGACGGCGGGCAGCACCTTCTCGCGTCCGGCGGCGAACAGGTACCGGGCGACGGTGTTGTGGAACGACAGCAGCGCCGCGAAGACGCTGGTGAGCAGGAGCAGGTTCGCGGCGTTGGCGACGGTGTCGCCGAAGTGCGCGGCCATCAGCGAGAACGGCAGCCCCGCTTCGGGGTCCTGGGCCTGGGCGACGACGTTGTCGGGGCCGGCGCCGACGGTCAGCGCCCACGCCGACAGCGCGTACAGCACGCCGGTGATGGCGATGGCCGTGTACAGGGCGCGGGCCACCGTGCGGCGGGGGTCCTTGGCCTCCTCGGCGTAGTCGCCGGCGCTCTCGAAGCCCGCGAACGCGGCCACGGTGAAGGCGAGCACGCCGCCGATGGCGGGGCCGAACAGGTTGCCCGGGTCGAGTCCGTCGAAGGTGATCGCACCGCCGGCGGGGTTGGCGAACGAGCCGATGTCGAACAGGACGACCGCGGCGACCTCGGCGATGAGCAGCACGGCGAGGACCTTGGCGTTGAGGTCGACGCGCAGCAGGCCCAGGATCGCGACGAGCGCGAGCGCGGCGGCGGCCCATACCCCCCAGTGCAGCGCCGGGCCGCCGTTGGCCTCGACGAACCCGCCGAGCGCGGCGCCGAACAGGCCGTAGAGGCCGATCTGGATGGCGTTGTAGGCCAGCAGGGCCACGAACGAGGCGCCGACCCCCAGCGCCCCGCCGAGCCCCTGCGACACGTACGCGTAGAACACGCCCGCGTTGACGACGTGGCGGCTCATCGCGGCGTAGCCGACGGCGAACAGCGCGAGCGCGGCGGCGACGATCGGGAACGCCAGCGGCACCCCGACCGAGCCGGTGACGGCGAACGTGGCGACGACGCCGCCGGCGAGCACGGTCATCGGCGCGCTGGCCGAGACGGTGAAGAAGACCAGTGAGCTGGTGCTGAGCCGGCGGCGGGCGAGGCCGAGGTCGGCGGGAGCGAGCATGGGCGGTAAGGGCGAGGAGGCGCCCGAGGGGATTGCAGCTCCCCGTGTCTGTTCAGAGGTGGTCATGGGTCCTCTAGTCCTGGGTTCGGGGTGAACGGTCGGTGCATAGTAATGCGTGCAGGTACATGGCTCAATGTGCGTTACACATTGTTAATGAAGTACGTCACCCTCGATGCGTAGGCTGTTGAACGGATCGGCGTACTCCACTAGCCTTTCCAATTTGCACAGACGAAGGCATGCGCCGTGGCATGCCAGGACACCCTCCGTCGCGCAGTGAACATCATCTAGGACCCTCATGTCGACTCTCCCCGTCTCCGACCGGTTCGCCGTGGCCGACGAGCTCTTCCTTATCGGCCACCATGAGTACACCGGCAAGAAACACGCGGGGGACGAGCAGTTCGGTCTCGGCCTGGCCGCCGCCGTGCTGATCGAGCTCGGCTGGCAGCGTGCGATCGCCCTGGACGAGGGCGCGGTCGTCGTGCGCACCACGCCCACCTTCACCGGCGACCCGGTCCTCGACCACGTGCTCGGCAAGGTCGCCGCGCAGGAGCCGGTCACGCACCCGGCCGCGTCGTGGATCGACTACCTGCGCGAGGACCTGTATGCGCTGGTCGCCGAGCGGCTCAAGCGTCAGGCGGTGATCGAGGAGGTGCAGCGTGGCATGCTCAGCCGGCAGAGCCGCCTGGTGGCGGTCAACCCGTTCGTCGCCGCCCGGCCGCGCTCGCTGATGCTCGGCGTGCTGCGCGATCCGCCGGGCCGCCGCCAGCCGCCGGCCAACGCGCACTACGCGGTGCTGGCGGGCCTGGTCGCGGCGATGGAGATGTGGGAGGCGATCCCGACGGTCGGCCCGGACGAAGCGGCCTACAACGCGGCGTTGCTGCTCGACCGGATGCACCCGGCCGAACAGGCGATCATCAAGGGCGTCACCACGACGAAGGCCGCCCTGGCCCGCCGGGTGCGTCGCTGACGGCGGCCGCCGTCAGGCTGCGCTCGGTGTCGGTGAGCCAGCCCAGATACCACTCGCCGAAGGTGGCCGGCTGCCCGAACTCGTTCTCCACGAAGAGCATGTCGTCCCAGTCGCAGCTGCCGTCGTACCAGACGGTCCCGGCGGCGGGCCCGCTCACCGCGAGCCAGTAGCGCCGGTTGCAGCCCTCGTCGGCCAGGTAGATCGCGCCCTGGCTGAACTCCGGCACGGCCACGATCTCCCACATCCGGTCCCGCCACTCGGCGGCCGCGTCGTCGTAGGCGGCGGGGTCGGTGAAGTCCTCCGGCCGGGGTTCCCGCTCGTCGAGCGCGGCGAGTTCGTCGCCGAACGGCCGGTCGACCAGAAAGGGCAGGCCGAGCCGGGCGACGTCGGTCAGGTCGCCGCAATCGCCGTGCCACCGCCAGCCCCCGTCGGCGCTGCGCCGGACCGTGTTGATTCCGTAGTCCGGGCCTGCGCCGCCCGCGCCCACCTGGGTCAGGAACCGCCGGAAGTCGGCGGGCAGTGCGACGCCGAGCCAGGCCTCCAGGTCGGCGAGGTCGTCGTCGCCGAGCACGGGCGCGAGGGTGTATCCGTGCGCGTCGACGCCGAACCGCCGCTCGTGGCCGGGCCGCTCGCGCAGGCTCTCGACGCGCTCGCGTACGCCGGTCCAGTCCGTGTCGCCCATCGCCGCCTCCCTGGCCGGTCACCCGAACGACGGCATGGTAGATCGCCGGGCTGACGAAGAGAACGGCTCTGCCGGATCGGCGGCTGGGCGACACGCGGCGGAATCCGGTCAATACCTTCGTTCCGTGGTTGTACGATTTGCCCGGTTGGCCCGGCTACCGCCCCGGGGCCGGGCCGACCCTTCGTGATCGGGATTCGCGAAGCGGGCGCCGCCCAGCCGTGCCCGCCCACGAGTGCGGCAGGGCAGCCGCCTCTCAGCCCGTCGGCGAGAAGCGGGCTGAGGCAGCCGGTCCGGTGGTGACGCCGCCACCGGACCGGCCGCAACGGCGGCGGCGATGTGCATGGCTCATTCGCGCCCACGGCTGACGACCTCGACCTGTTCGCGACGACGCCGCACCGGCGGGAACGCGATCCCGTTGGCGGCTGTGATCTGAGGCAAAAATCTGAACAGCGACATATCTGGTGATGGTGGCCCACGGTGCCGCTGAGCGGCGGTGGTCGACCAGGCGAACGCCAGGAGTGTAGTAGTCCACGTCGATGAGGAGAGCGGGGTGTCGACAGTCACGCCTACGCGGAACGGGGGCAAGAATGGCTTCGCTCATCTGGCGGAGCAGCGTGCTGCCACCACCCTGGCTGCCTTGGATGACCAGAGCCAGGGCGACATGGTCAAGGCTGCGTTTGAGCGTTCCTGCTGAGCTCTGAGGGCCGGGCCGGTGGCCGGCCCCACCGATGTTCGACGAGGTCGTCCACCGGCAGCGTCACGCCGTCGAGTGCGCCAACAACCAGATTGAACGCGCGGGCCGGAGTCAGCCGGCAACGATGAGGTTGCCTGTCGACAACTGGCCACGATCCACCTCATCGCGAACAACGAGCTGCTCCGTGCACTTGGATACGCGCCCTAGTCGGCGGCTGCGCCAGAGGACTCCACGAGCGCGCGGCTTCGCCGGTCCCACCAGCGAGCGAAGTAGCGGGCACTCAGACCGTGGATGAGGATGCTCAGGCTGATCACGACCACGACGACGTCGGCGACCCAGTCCGCGTCCAAGCCCGACAACTGCTCCAAGGCGATGATGCCCAGCACCATGCTGTCCAGCCCGCGCGGCCCCCAGAACCCCAGCGCCCATCGCTCGCGCCACGGCACGTGGCTGCCCAGCAGCGACAGCGCCACCGGCAGCATCCTGATCAGGGTCAGCGACAGGAACGCGTACAGGAACACCCGCCACTCCAGGCCGTCCATGAACGCGGGCACGATCAGCGACCCGAACACGAACCACACCGCCGCCGACAGCACCAGCGCGGTGTCCGACACGGTCTGCAGCGCCGCGTGCGGCATGTGCGGGGCGGTCGCGCGAGCCGCCAGCCCGGCGACGAACGCGGCGACGAACCCGTTGCCGTGCAGCACCTCGCCCATCGCGAACGCGGTGATCGCCAGCGCGAGCAGCCCGACCCGGTCGGCCTCCGGGGTGCTCCAGCCGCGCTCGCGCGCCATGCTGAGCATCCTGGCCCCGCCGAAACCGACGATCAGACCCGCGACCAGCGCGATGAGCAGTTCCAGCAGGACGCTCTCCAGGTCCGTGCTGGCGACGGCCCCGGCGAGCAGCAGCAGGACCAGCGGTGCGGCGAGGCCGTCGTCGAGGCCGCTGACGACGGTGATGGTGTGGCGCATGCCGGAGGGCAGGCGCCGGTCGTGCAGCAGCGGCAGGATCGGGGTGGAGTCGGTGGCGGCGAGCACGGCGGCGCAGATGGCGCAGACCCACCAGCCCGCGCCGGGCAGCAGCGGGACGCCGGCGGCGAAGCCGAGCGCGACGGTCAGCGGGAACGCGATGAACAGCATGCGCATGGGTACGCGGCCGGTCTCGCGCAGCCATTGCACGCTGATCTCGGTGGCGTCGGTGAACAGGACCAGGGCGAGGGTGATCTCGATGAGGTGCCGGACGATGGGTCCGGTGACCTCGATGTTGACCAGGGGATTGCTGCCGTTGGTGAGGATGAGGCCGGCGGCTGCCATGGCGATGGGCACGGTGACGCTGTAGCGCTGGGCCGGTCGGGCGAGCACGGCCCAGATGACCAGGACCAGGCCGAGCATCAGTACGGCGAGCACGGGCGACTCCTCACCCTGCCCATTCTGGCGGTTTTAGTCCGTTTAGTGGCGAGAAGTCGGTGAGGACCTGCGGCTACCGAGCTCAGCCGTCGGTGCGCGACGGTGTCGGGCCGGTGTACCCGCTGCTCCACCGGAAGCGGTGAGGCGGCTGGGCGTACTCCTCGATCGCGTGCGCGATCCACCCCGCGGTCCGGGCGATGGCGAAGACGACCTCGGTCGCGTCCGGACCCATGCCGGTGGCGTGGGCCAGCGCGGCCACCGCGAAGTCGATGTTCGGTCGCGTGGGTGCGGTCGCCACGAGGTCGTCGAGGGTCGCCCGCAGGTCGTCCGGCATGGGTGTCAGGTCGAGCAGGGCGGCGGCCCGGGGGTCGCCCTCGGCGTACAGCGCCTGCCCGAATCCGGGCAGGCGACCGACCCGCAGCTGCTCGGCCACCGCCGCGGCGGCACCGTCGCGCCGGGCCGCCTCGATCATGCGGTACACCCTCGCGCCGAGTGCGCCGTGCATCGGGCCGTCCAGCGCGCCGAGGCCCGCCGACACCGCCGCGTAGGGGTTGGCCCGCGTCGAGGCGGCGACGCGTACGGCGATGGTCGAGGCGGCCAGGTCGTGGTCGGCGAGCAGGACGAGGGCCGCGTTCAAGGCCCGCAGGCCGGCCGGTTCGGCGGGTGCGGCGGTCAGCCGTGACCAGAGCCGGGCGGCGAGCGTGCCGTCCGCGGGTGCGCCCTGCGCGGGCAGCGCGTCGACCATCGTGGACAGCAGGCCCGGCGCCTGCGCCGCGACCGTGTCCGGGGCGAGGTCGAACCGCAGCGGATCCGTCGCGGCCGCGACGGCGACCACGACGGGCAGCCGGTCGAACAGCCGGGCGTGCGGCGGGAGATGCCCGCTCGCCTCGCGTGCCCGCCGCAGCGTCTCCGGCGGCGCCTCGAACCTCGGCGCACCCATCCGGCCGGTCCAGAGCCAGTCGGCGACCTGCTCGAACGGGGTGTCGGTCAGGTCGGCGGCGGCACGGCCCCGATAGAACAGCCGCCCGTACGCGATCAGGGTGATCGCCGTGCGCATCGCCGGGGCGGCGTCGCGGTCGGGCCGGGTGGCCTGGTTGCGCGAGGCGAGCCGTTCGACGTCGGACAGGCGGTACCGGCTGATCCGTTCGCCGGGAACCTTGACCCTGGTCAACAGTCCGCGGCTCACGTACGCGTAGATCGTCTCGGGTTTGATGCGCAGGCGCTGTGCGACTTCGGCGGTGGTGAGCAGCTGTTCCTCGGCCATGTGGGCATGGTCTCACATTGACTGAATCAACGTTGACCGGCAGTCGATCGCGGGGCGACTCTGCTGGCATGACTGACACCGTCACCGTCCCGCGCGGGCTCGCCGGAGTAGTGGTCACCGACACCACGATCGGCCACGTCCGCGGACGCGAAGGCTTCTACCACTACCGGCAGTACTCGGCGATCGACCTCGCCGGCCGCCGGACGCTCGAAGACGTCTGGGCGCTGCTGGTCGACGGCGCGCTGCCGCCCGACCCGGCCGCGCTGCCGGCGGAGATCGCGCCGCTGCGGCACATCCCCGACGCGGTCATGGCCGCCCTGCCCTCGATCGCCGCCGCTAGCTCGGCAGTGGACCCGATGGGCGGCCTGCGCGCGGCCCTGGCCGTGGCCGGCCTGGCCTCGGGCGCACGCCCGCTCTACGACACGTCGGCCGCCGAGCGACGCGCCCAGGCGATGCGCCTGTGCGCGATGACCCCCACGCTGCTGGCCGCGCTGTACCGCCTGCGCCTCGGCCTTCAGCCGCTCGCCCCGCGCGACGACCTGCCGCACGCCGCGAACTACCTCTACATGATCACCGGTCGGGAACCGTCCGACGTGCACGCCCGCGCGATCGAGCAGTACCTCATCGCGACTGTCGACCATGGCTTCAACGCCTCCACCTTCACCGCCCGGGTCATCGCCTCCACCGGCGCCGACCTGTACGCGTGCATCGGCGGCGCACTCGGCGCGCTGTCCGGCCCGCTGCACGGGGGCGCGCCCAGCCGGGCGCTGGACACGCTGGACGCGATCGGCTCGGTGGACCGCGCCGACGACTGGCTGCGCGCCCGCATCCTGTCCGGCGAGCGGATCATGGGTTTCGGGCATCCGATCTACCGCACCGAGGACCCCCGATCGCGCCTGCTGCGGGGCATCGCCCGGGAACTCGGCGGCGACCTCGTCGACTTCGCGGTCGCGGTCGAAGCCCGCGTGCTGGCGCTGCTGGCCGAGCTCAAGCCCGGCCGTGAGCTGCACACCAACGTCGAGTACTACGCGGGTGTGGTGATGGAGCTCTGCGGGCTGCCGCGGGAGATGTTCACCCCGACGTTCGCCGTCAGCCGCGTCATCGGCTGGTGCGCCAACGTGCTGGAGCAGGCAGAGGACTCGAAGATCATCCGACCTGACTCGCGGTATGTGGGGGAGGCTCCGCCACAGCCCGTCCCCTGACCAGGCCGGGGCCCTGCGGGCGGGCGTGACGTCGGGTCGTGTCCTCCGCGGGGCTCGTTCATTGGTTTGGCTTTACAGCGAACATTCATGGGTGTCACCATGTCGGGCACGTGCCGACCGGCCTGGACCCGGTCGCGATCCGCGTAGGAGTCGCCTTGTCCCCGACGGCGGATGCCGCGCGCGTGGCCGCCGCCCGCGCAGGCGACCGGCATGCCCTGGAGTCCCTGCTCGGCGACCACCTGCCCCTGGTGTACGCGGTGGTCCGCCGCGCCCTGGGCGCCGACCCCGACGTCGACGACGTCGTGCAGGAGACGATGCTGCGCGCGGTCCGGCACCTGCGCGGACTGCGCGACGCCGCCGGGTTCAAGCCCTGGCTGGTGTCCATCGCGGTCAGCCAGATCCAGGAACGCGCCCGCCGCCTGGCCCGCCAGCGCGCCCGCGCCGCCCGGCCGCTCGACCTCGGCCCGGACCTGCCCGAACCACCCGACCCCGACACCGACGTCGCCGCCCTCGCCGAGGACCGCGTCGACGTCGACCGTGAACTGCGCCTGATCGCCCAGGCCACCGGCTTCCTCAACCCGGCCGAACGGCAGACCCTGGCGCTGTGGTCGCAGGAGGTCGCCGGGACCATGTCGCGCGCCGAGGTCGCCGCCGCGCTGTCGCTGAGCCCGGCGCACACCGCCGTCCGGGTTCAGCGCATGCGCGCCCGCCTCGACCTGGCGTTGACCGTGCTGCGCGCCCTGCGGTCCACACCCTCGACGCGGCCGCAGACGTGCCCAACCTGCTCCGCGCGTACGCCGGGCCGCAGGCCGACATCGGCTGAGCCCGGACCGGACCGGCCGGCACCGCCCTACACGGTGCCGGCCGGTCCGCAGCCCTCTCCGGCGGATCAGCCGGTCACCCGCCACAGGGTCAGGCCGCCGGCGTCGCCCGGGCACACGACGATCCGCGGTGCGAACGCGCACCGGCTCACGGGCACGGCCGCGGGCAGCTGGGTCAGTTCGACGCCGCCCGGCGTCAGCCACCCGACCTGCCGATTGTCCTTGCCCCGGATCAGCACCGTCACCGACGTGGCCGGGCCCATGTGCAGGTCCCAGCCGGTGAGGTCGGCCAGCGGCCGGGCGGTCGCCGCGTCGAGCAGCGCGAGGACCGGAAGCCCGTTCCCGCGCGGCTGCGGCCCGGCCACCAGCAGCCCGAGCGGTGTCGGCACGACGGTGCTGCCGTTGGCGAAGCTTCGGCGCACCTCGCCGGTGGCCTTGTCGACGATCGCGACCGTGTTCGAGGATGCCTCGTCGGTCGTCGGCAGCGACGACGTGCACCAGTGCGCGCCGCAGTCGGTGCGGAACACGTACGGTGCGGTGACCACGACAGGTGCGAGGTCGGCGGTGGTGTACCGGGCAGTCGACTTCACGCCGCCGAGCACCGTCTCGAGGGTCAGCTCGTCGCCGAGGACGTTCAGGTCGGTGGGCACGGCCCCGCCCAGGTCCAGCCGATGCCGGCGCAGCACCGTCCCGTCGCGCAGGTCACGCTCGGTCAGCTCGCCGGCGCGCCCCAGCGTCCAGATCGGTATCGGACCCCGGCCGCCGACGGTGGCCGAGAAGTCGATCGCCGGCAGCACCTCCCGCATGTCCCAGCGCGGCTGCCCGGTGCGCAGGTCCCGGACGGTGACCTGCATCGAGGTCCGGTCCTGGCCGGTCGACCAGATCGCGACTGCCACCTCACCGAGCGCGGTCACGGGCAGCCCGTCCTGCCAGCGGATCACACCGGCGACGACGTCGATCGCGTAGGTGGTCCGGCCGCCCGTGGCCCGGTCCTGCATCTCCGTCAGGATCATGCCGGGCACGGCCGCGGTGGGCGTCATGCCGCTGCCCGCGGCCCCGGGCAGCGGCATGCTCCAGGCCTGTGCGCCGTCGTCGAGCCGGTATCCGGCGAGCCGGTCCGCGTCGCGTACCAGCAGCAGATCATCGACGATCTGGAAGTCGCCCTGCGCGGTGAACGCGATGGCGGCCAGCTCCCGCAGCAGGCGTGCGGGCACCGCACCGCCGAGCACGAACACCAGGACGGCCGCGACGGCGGCGGCGACCGGCCGCAGCAGGGTGCGCGTGCCGGGTTGGTCGCGTTCGGACGGCTGCTGCCGCCAGCCCGCGCCGAGGTCGATCACCGCGGTCGTGCTGGAGGCCGGCTGCTGGTACACGGTCACCGCTTCCTGGTCGGCCGGAGCACCCGTCCCGGCGTGCCTGCTCGGTGGTGAACGCCGTGGCGGGCATCGGCGGTTGTCGTCGCCGCGGTCGGTGCCGCAGCCATGGGCGTTTGAGTAGCCTGGCCGCCTGCGGCAACGACGGCGGCGCTGCGCGAGAGGCGGGGTGCGGGTGGAATCACGGGACATCGAGATCTTCTTGACCCTGGCCGAGGAACTGCACTTCGGGCGGACCGCGGCCGCCCCCGACGGCACGCCGACGCGTGCGGGACCCGTGGTCAAGACCTTTCACGAGGTGCTGCACACCGTGGCGACCCGGCAGGCGCTCGCGCCGCTGGGCTCGCACTACGCCCGCTACTACTCCCACCCGGGCATCGTGCTCCTGCCGGTCGAGGACGCGCCGATCACCGAGTGGGCCCTGTTCTGGCGCTCCGGTGACCTGTCCCCGCGGGCGAGCGCGTTCGTCGATGTCGCCGCTCAGCGGGGACCTCGCGTCTTCGATCCCAGCTGACACCGGCCACGGCCGACCGGTTCGGTGGTGGGTCAGCGCAGGTCGGGGGCGGTCCAGCGGTGCCGGTGGCACGGCACCGTGGGCGCTGTCCCGCAGCGGATTCGGTGTATCAGGGCTCCGAGAGCAGTGCGATGCTGGTAGAACTGGTGGCCATGTCCGACTCGATCGACAGTCCGTCCGTGGATTCGCCGCCGCCGGCTGAGCCGGCCGACCCCACCGGGGAGCCGCCCCGCCGGCGCGGTTGGTTCCTGCCGGTAGTCGTCGTCGCCTCTGTGCTGGTCGGGGCTCTGGTCGCCACGGCCGTGATCGTGTTCACGGGCTGGAACGAACCTGAGCATCGGTACCAGGTCAGCGTCTACCTGGAGCGCGACATCACCGCACAGCAGCGGGAGACCGTGCAGTCCGCGCTGGCCGGCCTCGACCCGGTGGAGGCGGTGCGGTACGAGAGCGGGGAGCAGTCGTTCCAGAACTTCAAGGACCAGTTCAAGGACGCCCCGGACCTGCTCGAGACGATCACCGCCGACGACCTGCCCGGATCGCTGCTGGCCGACTTCGCCGCGCCGGAGTTCGACTGCGCGATGCTGGAGCCGGTCAAGGAGTTGGCGGGTGTGGACACCGTGGTGGTCCTCCAGCTACCGGAGGGCGACGGTCCCCGGGCGCGGGTCTCCTGCGGCAACCTGCTGTAGGGCTGCGGTCGGTTCCGGCCGGGCGCGCCGCCGTCCGGCCGGGCGCGCCCTGGTCACGATCTTCCCGATACCGATGGTAATGAATACCGCATGGTGAAATTGGGTCTTCCCAACTGAGTGGTCAGTCAGTCAAACTCTCAGCGTGACGCATGACGTGATCATCATCGGTGGTGGGCACAACGGACTCGTCGCCGCGGCGTACCTCGCGCGGGCCGGGCGGCGGGTGGTCGTGCTGGAACGCCGCCACACCGTCGGCGGCGCGGCCGTGTCCGAGCGCCCGTTCGGCCCCGACTTCCTCGTCACCTCCCTGTCGTACGTGGTCAGCCTGCTCCCGCCGGACATGGTGCGCGACCTGCGCCTGGCCGAGCACGGCTACCACGTGTACGAGCAGGGCCCCTACTTCGCGCCCCGCCGCGACGGCCGCCACCTGCACCTGGCGTCCGACCCGCGGCGCCGCCACGAGGAGATCTCCAAGTTCTCCAAGGCCGACGCCGACGCCTACGAGCGCTGGGAGTCCTGGCTGGGCGGGCTCGGCGCGAAGGTCGGCCCGCTGCTGGACGCCATCCCGCCGAAGCTCGGCTCCAAGCGCCCCGGCGACCTGCTCGGCCAGGCGGCGCTGCTCAAGACCCTGCGCAACGTCGACGTCCGGGCCGCGTTCGACCTGACCCGGCTGTTCACCGCCAGCGTCGCCGACCTGGTCGAGGACCGGTTCGAGTCCGACGCCATGCGGGGCCTGCTGTCGGTGTCGGGCGTCATCGGCACCTGGGGCGGGCCGCGCAGCGCCGGAACGGCGTTCGTCACCCTGCACCACCACCTGGACCAGACCGGCGGCCAGTCCGCGGCATGGGGCTTCCCGCGCGGCGGCATGGGCGGGGTCACCGCCGCGATGGCCGCCTCCGCGAAGTCCTTCGGGGCGGAGATCCGCACCGAGGCCGCCGTGGCCCGCATCGACACCACCGGCGGCCGGGTCACCGGCGTGACCCTGGAATCGGGCGAGCAGCTCACCGCCCCCACGGTGATCACCACCGCGCATCCGAAGATCTCGTTCCTGCGGCTGATGGACCGCGCCGACCTGCCCGGTGACTTCGTCGCCGACATCGAGTCGTGGCAGACCCGCTCCGGCACCGTGAAGGTCAACTTCGCGGTGGACCGGCTGCCGACGTTCGCCAGCCACCCCGAGTTCGACCCGGCGGTGTACGGCGGCACGATCGTGCTGTCGGAGTCCCTCGACGACGTGGAGACCGCGTTCCAGGAGGCCGCCGCCGGCAGAGCGGCGACGCTGCCGTTCGCCGACGTGTGCATCCCGTCGGTGTTCGACCCGACGCTCGCGCCAGGCTCGGACACGAGCGATGTCACCCAGCGCAAGCACGTGGTCAGCATGTTCACCCAGTGGGTGCCGCACACCTGGGCCGCGCAGCCGCACACCGCCGAACTCGACGCCTACGCCGACCGCCTCGTCGCGCGGATGGAGGCGGTCGCGCCCGGGTTCACCGACTCGGTCATCGGGCGTCAGATCATCGGCCCGCACGAGATGGAGCACGAGTACGGCCTGGTCGGCGGCAACATCTTCCACGGCGAGCTGACCCCGGGGCAGATGTTCCACTGCCGTCCCGCAGCCGGCTACGCGGATCTGCGTACCCCGATCAAGGGCCTCTACCAGGCCGGATCCGCCACACACGGGGGTGGCGGAGTCACCGGTATCCCGGGCCGCAACGTGGTCCGGCAGGTCATGCGCGACACCGGCCGCAGGGGCCGGCGATGACCGCCGCACCGCTGCCCGCCGACGGTCTCGACGCGGCGCTGCGCCCGTTCGGGACCTCCCGGATGCTGCCCGTGCAGGCCTACACCGACCCGGCGGTCCTGGCGTGGGAGCGGCGGCACCTGTTCGCCGGTTCGTGGACGTGCCTGGGCCGGCGGGCGCAGCTGGCCGCGGGCGGCAACCAGCACGCCGTGACCGTCGGCGACGTCGCCGTCGTGGTCACCGTCTCCGACCAGGGGGTACGGGCGTTCGCGAACGTGTGCCGCCACCGCGGCCACGAACTGCTGCCCGACGGCGGCGCCTGCGAACGCCGGTCGATCGTGTGCCCGTACCACGGCTGGTCCTACGACCTCGACGGCGCGCTGAAGACCGCGCCCCGCATGGGCGACGACTTCCCCGCCAGACAGTTCGGCCTGGTCGAGCTGCCCGCCGTCGACTGGCACGGCTGGGTGTTCGTCAACGCGACCGGCACCGCGATGCCGTTCGAGCAGCACCTGGGCACCCTCGACGCGCTGGTCGCGCCGTACGCGCCGGAGAAGCTGACGGTCAAGGCCGTGCACCGCTACGAGGTCGCCGCGAACTGGAAGGTCATCGCGGAGAACTACCACGAGTGCTACCACTGCCCGCTGATCCACCCGGAGCTGTGCGCGGTCACCCCGCCGAACTCCGGCGACAACTGGCACGAACCCGGCCACTGGCTCGGCGGGTCCATGGAACTGCGCGAACACGCCGAGACGATGTCCCTCGACGGGCGCTCGCGCGGGGTGATGCTCGACGGCGTCGACCGGCGCACCGTGCGATACCTGGGCCTGTTCCCGAACGTGCTGCTGTCGCTGCACCCCGACTACGTCATGGCGCACCGGATGACCCCGCTCGCACCCGACCGCACCGAGGTCGAATGCCTGTGGCTCTTCGACGACACCGTCACCGACCCGTCGTACGCGGTCGAGTTCTGGGACGTCACCAACCGGCAGGACTGGGCGGCGTGCGAGTCGGTGCAGCGCGGCCTGTCCTCGCCGCACTGCACGCCGGGGCCGCTCGCTCCGAACGAGACCGCGATCTACGACTGGGTCACGTTGCTGGCACGTGCATATCGTGACCCCGCAGGGGTGCTCGGCCCGTCGATCCACGACGCGGCGTGAGCGCTGGTCGGGTGCCGGGTCGGTGTCCGCTGTGGCGTGACGGCGGCATAGACGGGTGTCCGCGGCACTGATCCATGCCCAGGACAGCCCCTCCACCAGCGGGTTCGGTTCAGTGGACGAGTCGACTTAACGTTTCGTTCATAATCTTTTCTCCTTACGGAATGAGGCGGGCACCACCACGGCGGCGTTCACCCTCCGTGCATGATCTTCGTGATCCGAAGAGGGGAGTGCGCGCTCCCATGACTACGTTGATCATCTGGTCATGACCATTCCACCTGCCATGAACCCGGCCCCCAAGAAGGGCCTGAGTCTCGCCGTCGTCATCGGCATCATCGCCGCAGTCGTCATCCTGCTGCTCTGCTGCGTCATCGGCGTCGTCGTCGCCGTCACCGGCGACGACAAGCCCGGCGCGAGCCCTTCGGCCAGTGCCGCCTCCGCCGCCGCGACGCCCGCGGGGGTCGTCGCGTCACCTTCGGCGAGCCCGTCGCCGAGCGCCTCGCCGTCACCGTCCCCGTCGCCGAGCCCGGCCACGGTCAAGATGCCGAACCTCGTCGGTGTCAACGCGGCGGTCGCCGAGGACAAGCTGCGGAAGCTCGGCTTCACGAAGATCGACTTCGGATCGCTCGACCCGGACGACACCCTCGTCATCATCAGGGCGAACTGGACCGTCAAGAAGCAGTCGGAGAAGGCCGGCACGATGGTCAGCGTCGACACCCTGATCGTGCTGAGCGTGAGCAAGAAGTAGCGGAGACCCGGCCGGGGTGGTGCGATGGGAGACACCGCCCCGGCCGGCTGCGCCGGTTCGGCAACCTTGCTCGGGCTGGTGCCGCCCGCGGCTGGGTTCCGGGGACTGGACAGCCGCCGCTGGGCCATGCTGAGGCGTCGGGTCGACTCCGGACGGTGTCCGACAGTTCCGGCGGCGAGACGGTCAGTCCAGCCAGCAGATGATCGCGTCGCCCTCCTTGGCAGCCAGGGCGAAGAACTGCTTGACCTCGGGCAGGCAGTGGGCCGTCCAGGCCAGCTCGCCGGGCCGGTCCCAGATGTCGGGGTAGATCTCGGCCTGCACCAGTTCTGCCTGGTCGACGTCGCGGATCAGGTCGTCCTCGGTGATGTCGGCGAGTTCGGCGGCCGCGGCGGCGACCTGCTCGGGCGTGAGGTAGCGAGGCGGCCCGTAACCCCAGTCGACCTCCCAGGCGAGGAAACCGTGCTCGTTGACGACCTCACCCACCGACTCGTCGATGAACTGCTCGGCCCCGGACACGATCGGAATGCTCAAGCCGCGCCGGAACAGCGGGTAGTCCAGGGAGTGCCACGCTTTGCCGGTGCTGTGCACCCGGTCTGCGTCATCGGACAGGTCCTGGGCGTGGGTATAGGCCCAGTCGAGGTCGTCCTTGGCGCGCGCCAGTTCGGCGGGCGTCACCCGCAGCCAGTTGCCGTTGATGCTCACCGGCGGAGCGTAGATCACGCAGCGGTGGCCAGGTCACGGAGCCGCTTGACCTTGGACGGCCGGCGACGTGACCCTGACTGCCGCCCCATCCCCTCGGCGCGGTGCTGAACGGTGCACACCCGCGCAGCGGCTACCGGGCCGACGCCGTGGTGCAGGTGCTCACGATCCGCGTCGTGTCCGGGTCGAAGGTGTAGCGGCGGGGCGTGTTCGGGAGGAAATCGTCCTGAACCTCGAACGTGTCCGCGGAGACGAACGCGGCCCTGACCGGAATGAGCACGCAGAGCACCGGGGACTGCCTGCTGAACACGCCGTCGACGCTGCGCAGGAGCAGGCGGTCGTCGTCCTGGTCGAGCACGATCCGGTGGCGGCCGTCGGCGGAGCCGGCCAGGACCAGCTCCTTCGGCACCGACCAGAAGGAAGCGACGGTGAACACCAGGGCGACGGCCCCCAGCACCGCGGTGAAACACGTCCAGGCCATCCAGCTGCGGTCACGCGGATGGTCCGACCAGCGCGGGCCGTGTCCTCGCCAGCGCAGGTGCAGGAGATAGACGCCGAACGGCAGCGCGACCCAGAACATCGGCGCGTGGTCGAGCCAGCGGTCGAGCAGGACCAGCCGCCACGGATTCCACGAACCGACGATGCCGGCCACCGCAAAGGTCGCCGCGGTGATGAACAACGTCCATGCGACCCGCCGGTGGGTGGCGCTGACGGGTACGGCGTCGGAAACGGGCAGGTCAGGTGATGCCATGCGCGAGATTATGGGACAGGTCGTCAAGGCCGTCCGCCCCGGCGGCCACGTGACCTTGATGGGTACGATCCCGGCCGTGACTGCCACCCCATCCCCTCGGGCCGGTGATCAGCGCGCGGTGCTGAGCCTCGCCGTCATCGTGATCACCATCGGCGCGACGATCTGGTTCAGCGCCCTGGCCGACGACGTCCCGCTGCTGCGCGACGCCTACCAGCGCCTGCAGAGCACCGGGTACGTGCTGCTGACCGCGCTCGCGGTCGCCACGCTCGCCAGCGCGGCGCTGCACCCGTTCTGGGCCCGCAGAGCGGGACGATCGGTGCGGCTGGGCTGGGTCAACGCCGCCCTGGTGCTGGCGTACACGGTGCTGGTCGGGCTGCTGGCCTGGTATCTCGGCGCGGAGGTCCCCGCGCAGGTCAGCAGCGGCCGCGGCGGAGGCACCAAGGGCAGCTACATGGCGTGGCTGATCGCGGTACTGCCCGCGCTCGCCGTGGTCGCCTGGGCGGGCTCGCTGTTTCCTCGGCTGCCTGAGGACAGCGCCGCCGCTGCTGCGCTCGAGGCGGAAGGCCGCGTCCTGCAGCCGGCCCGGCCGCGGCGGTTCTACCGGACGGTGCTCGGCACCGCGGCTGTGTGCTGGGCGTTCGGCGTTCTGCCGTTCCTCTTCCTGATCCTGGCCGTGGTCATCGCCTAGGCGTGCCCGCGCCGGCGGCCGCTGCCGGGTGAGTCCGGTGTACGGCAGCCGGCGCAGGCAGGCCGGGGCGCAACGACAGCGTCGGCGGCGGATCCGCCGGCGCTGTTCACTGGGCGGCTTCCTCCCTCCGGCGGACCCGGCGCCGCCGCAGCCACCAGTCCCCGGCGACTGCCAGCAGCACCGGTCCGCCGCAGGCGCCGAGCGTCAGCCACACGAACAGGTTCGGCGGCCCGTAGGTCGCCGGTTCCGCCGGGCGCAGCGGGTCCGCCAGCCGGCTCGTGGCGATCTCGATCGCCGACACACCGGCGGGCAGGGTGAGCAGCCGCGACGGCGTGGCCCGGCCCAGCGTGAACACCTCGACTGCCCCGCCGACCTGCACCACGAGCTGGTCCGGCGCACGCCAGCCCTGCACCCGGACGGCGACGTCGGCGGGCAGCGGCGCGAACGCCCCGCCGGTGACCGTGGCCCCGGTCTCCACGTCGACGACCCGTATCTCGGTCGGGCTCGTCGGCTGTCCGCAGCCGACGCAGGCGGTGCGGCGCACCATCGCCAGCAGCCGGCCGTCAGGGCTCCAGGCAGTGCTGTCGCCCAGCCGCCAGCCGTCACGCGGCCAGGCGACCGGCATGCCGCCCGCCACGGGATAGACCTCGACGCCGTCGCGGTGCTCGACGGCGAAACGCGACCCGTCCGGTGACAGGGCCGCTGTGGCGCCGCCACCCGGTTCCTCATACGGGATGGTGCGCAATATCTGCCCCGTCGCCCGATCGACCACCTGCCAGCCGATCTGCGAGCCGTCGGCCGGATCGGTCGCCGCTCGGGCGACGCGCCGGCCGTCGGCGGACCACGCACGGGCGACGGGACCGGTGACCGGTTCTCCGGTGACGAGGTCGAACACGCCGTAGCCGCTCGCCGACAGCAGCCGGCCGTCCGGGGACAGCACCGGCCATGTGCTGGCCGACTCCTCGTGTACCAGCTGTTCGAGCGGGTCGCTGAACACGTCCAGCACGCGGTAGCGGTCGCCGTCGGCGGCCAGCATGACCACCCGGCCTTCCTCCAGGTTGCCGTGCGTGGCCCGGCCGCTGTACACCAGCGCGACCGGACCCGGTGGCGACTGCTGTAGTTCCGCCACCGACCACCACTGGTCCGGTGCGGCGAGCCGGTCGGGCAGGCCGACCCTGCCCCGCGGCTCGCCCCACAGCGCGGTGCCGGGCGGTGCGGCCAGTATCAGCAGCACTCCGACGACCGCGGCCGCGGCCAGACGGCGTACCAGCGACCGGCGCGGCAGGTCCCGCCACAGCACGGCCAGCAGCATCAGCAGCACGGCCAGCAGCGCCCAGCCCAGCGGGCCGCCCAGGCCCGCGCCGACCAGCCCCGGCAGCACGGTGGGGGCAGCGGCCTCGACCGCGGCGGTACCGCCGCCGTGCGCGAGCTCCAGGCCGGCGGTGGCGACCGCGACCGCGAGCAGCCCGGTCCCGGCCAGCCGGCGGCGGTGTGCCCTGCGGCGCGACCGGACGAAGAAGCCCTCCGGCAGCGCCGGCGGCGGCTCCGTCTCGGCGACGGCGCGCAGCTGTTCGCGCAGGCTCATCGGGTCACCGCCTTCTCGTCGTGGCCGGTCGCGGGCGCGCCGTCCGGGTCGCTGAGCAGGCCCGCGAGTTCGGGAGCGAGCTGGCGCAGTCTTGCCAGGGCGTGCCGGGTCTGGCTTTTGACCGTGCCGGGTGCGACCCCGAGCAGGCGCGCGGTCTCCTCCTCGGTGCAGTCCTCGTAGTAGCGCAGCACCAGGACCGCGCGCTGTCTGGCGGTGAGCCGGCGCAGGGCCTGCGCGAGCACGATCCGCACCTCCGGCTCGCCCGCGGTCGCGGACGGCTCCGGGGTCGCGTCGACGAGCACCTCCGGGATCCGCCGCTGCCGCCTGCGCCACCAGGAAACCGCCTGGGTGTAGAGGACCTTGCGCACATACGCCTCGGGCCGGTCCAGCCGGTCCCATCGCACCGCGGTGCGTTCCAGGGCTGTCTGCAGCAGGTCCTCGGCGTGGTGCCGGTCGCCGGTCAGCAGGTACGCCGCGTGCCACAGCGACGCTGTCCGGGCTCGGACGAACTCCTCGAACCGCACCGCCCGGTCGTCTGGTGTGCCCGGTTCGGGCAGCGTCCAGTCATCGCGCATTTCGCCACTCCATGGTCTGGTGGACGCCCGCGGTGCCGGGTCCGGGGGGAACAGGGAGCGTACTTTTTCGCGACCACGTGTGGGTTCACGGCCGTGCCGGGGGAGCGCGAGGTCTCGGCGGTTCCGGGGTTGCGTCGCGCTGCTCCCGGCCGTCAGCGGTCCTCTTCCACCGGCCTTCGGATAAGCAAGGTCTACCGCACGACCCTGCCCATGGTGCCGTGGCCCGGCGGTCCGGACTCCGCCAAGATCTGGAAAGCGGTCAAGGGCGAACTCGTCCGCCGATAGCGGCAGGCGACCGGTCGGCCGGGCGTCGCGCCCGGCCGACCGCGCGTGGCGGGTGTCAGGCGACAGGCCTGCCGACGCTGTCGCGGACCATCTGCGACCACTCGGCGTCGGCGTCGATGTCGGCCCGCCGCGGTTCGGTGAGGACCACGACGTTGCCGTCGGGGTCGGTCAGCGTCAGATCGTCGCTGCGCCACGGCGTGGGGGAGGGACCCGCGACGGTGCCGCCACCGGCCGCGGCCAGGTCTTCGGCTCGCAGCCGCAGGTCGTCGCCACCGGCGGCCATCGTGATCCGGACCGTGCCGGACGCAGCGGCCTGCGCGGGCACGAGCAGGATGTCCTGGTATCGCTGCCGGCGCAGGTGGACCAGGGCCGTCCGGCCGCCGGGACCGGGCATGGCGGCGAGGACCACGAACCCGGCGGCCTCGTACCACCTGGTCGTGGCGGGCAGGTCGGCGGCTTCGAACTTCACGAACGCGGGCATCGGGTAGATGTCGCGGTCGACGCCCGGGGCGGGCCGGGCGGCGGATTCGGTGGTCATGGCACTCCTTTGTCGCCGGTGAAGCGGTGTACCTCCGACGGTGCCGCCTCCCGCCACGTCAGGGTCAACCCGGTTCGCGGACGGGTGACCTCGATAGGAGATGCCTGCTGAATGCCCTTACCCTCCGAACATGGGGCAAAAGCGCCCAATGGGTTTCCTGGTCGAGGAGGGCGGGACCATGCGCACCGACGACAGCCGTCCACGACGGACACGACACGGCGTGCTGTCGGCCGCCGCGCTCGCCGCCACGCTCACCCTGACCCCCGTCGCCGCGCACGCCACACCCGACCCCCCGACCGGCCCCGCAGCCACGGTGCTGCCCCCGGCCGCGACCGCGGAGCCCGGGCCCTGCCCGCCGCTGACCCGCTTCCGGGCGCGGAACTTCGCCGACTCCGCCGACCTCGACAACACCCGCCAGCCGCTGCCGGCCGGCACCGAGATCACGCTGCAGGCCGTCGCCAACGACGGCGGCGCGCTGCTGCCGCACATGGTCGTCCTCACCGCCACCGACCTCGTCAAGAACATCGACGGCGTATGGACCCGGGTGCTCTGGCAACGCGACTGGCGCGACGGAGCCGCCGTCGAATCCGCGCTCGTCTTCCAGGCCCAGGACGACCACGGCAACATCTGGCAGCTCGGCGAGTACCCGGAGCTGGTCGAGAACGAGCTGCCCGCGGGCGCGCCCGAGACCTGGATCGCCGGCGTCGCGAGCGCACGGGCCGGGATCGTCGTACCCGGCGACCCGGACCGCGACGAGCCGCCGTACCTGCGCGCCGAAGCCCCGGCGATCGGGCTGCTGCAGTGCGGCATGGTCATCCGGACCTCCGCCGACGAGGTCTGCGCCCCCGCCATCTGCTACGACGACGTCCTGGTCGTCGAAGAGTTCAGCCCGCTGCTCGCCCCGCCGGTACGCCGCTCCTACGTGCCCGGCATCGGCCTGGTCGCCGCCGCGCAGGCCAACTCCGACGGCGAGACGCTGTTCCTGTCCGGCAGGCGCGGCCTCACCGTCGCCGAGCGGCTCGCCGCCGACTGGGAGGCGGTGCAGCTGGAGGACCGGGCGTACGAGACGAGCGAGGTCTACGCAGAGACCACACCGATGCGCTTCGACGCGGGCGACGGCGACGCCGACGCGGTCCGCCGGCTGATGTCCGACCGGCTGCGTCGCTGAGCTTCACCGAGGCAGCGGCGCCGCGACCCAGCGCGGCGCCGCTGCGTTTCTCCCGCCTGCGGGTCAGGCGGTCGCGACCTGCGGGGTCACCGCGGCGGCCCGGTTCGACACGCCTCTGACCAGCAGGTGGCCGACCATCCAGAACTCGCCGACGGTCGCGGGCACGACGAGCACGGTGACGGCGACGGGAAGGTCGGGGACGAGCACGGCGGCCAGGACGCTCAGGATGTAGCCGACGCCGCCGGCGATGAGGATCCAGCCGAGCGGGCGGGGCATGTAGCCGGAGTGGACGGCCAGCCATCCCATCGGCATCAGCCACAGGCCGAAGAACAGGCCGCCGAGAGCGAACGCGGCACCGCTGAGGTCGTAGAGCAGCAGGGCCTGGGCGGCCGATGCCGGGTCCGCGCGCAGGGCGGTGTCGAGCGCGGCGGTCGTGCACATCGCGGAGACGAGGACGATCACGGAGTTGACGAGGCCGAACGCGGCGATGGATCCGGCGGCGACGGGCGAGGTGGGCCGGAACAGCCGCCAGAACCAGACCGCGGTGGCGGCCTGGGTGAGCACCATGGCGAGGTCGGCGACGATGCCGATGCGGGCGAGGCCCTCGTGGGCGATGAGGTTCGCGGCGGTGCTGGCGGCGTCGTCGGGTACGTAGAGCTGGTCGCGGATGAACAGGAAGCCGATGAAGCCGGAGACGGCGAGGCCGAGGTAGGCCAGGCCGGTGATGCGGGCGGTGCGTTTCACGTCTGTCATGGGGCACCTCCAGGGATGGGTGGTGACGGCGGGTGGGTGCGCGTCATCGCTGCTCGGGCATGGTGAGGAGCGGGCCGTCGGGCCCGCGTGTTAATAATCTTTGACATATCGAAGGTACGCCGAGGTGGCGCGTCGAGTCAAATATTCTTTACATGGCCGGCTGGGACGGCACGTCAACGCGGCTTTGCGTCCGCGCTCCCGGCTCAGTCCGGGCCGGTCACGTCCCACGCAGCCAGTCGCGGACGGCGCGCCGTGGCCTACGCCGGGACAGCAGGACGATCACCGCTACCGCCACCAGCATCAACGCCCATCCCGGCAGCCGGAAAGGTGGTGGTGGGCCGGGATCGGCAGCCCCGGGCACACGCGGCTCCGGGCCGATACGGGCCGTGGCTACGTCCAGCTCGTAGACGGTGTCGGGGGCGGTCAGCAGTACACGGGGCGGCTCGCTCAGCTCGTACAGCCGCTGGTTGCCGACGACCGCCAGGGCCGTCTCGCCGCGCCAGCCGACCACCTCGACCAGCGGTGTCAGCTCGCGGCCCACCCGCTGAACGCCTTCGACACCGGGCAGCGTGGGCATGGCCGCGCCCGATGCCGCGTCCAGCGGCAGCAGCCTGCCCTCCTCGTCGGACAGCAGCAGCCGCCGCCCGTCCGGGGTCCACGCGGCCCGGCCCGCCAGCTGTCCCGTCACCTGTGCGCGCCAGGCGACGGTCCCGTCGCGGTGGTACGCGGCGACCTGGTCTCGTTGCTGGACCGCGAGCATCGACCCGTCGGGTGACAGCGCGGCGCTCAGCTCCCGGGACGCGCCCGGCAGTGGGATGAGCGGGACCTGCCAGAGGCCGCGTCCGGTGGGCACGGCCACGACGGTGATCTGCCCGCCGACGGTGTCGTCGCTGGTCGCGTCGCCGTCGTAGTGGACGAGCGCCGCCACGGCGCCGTCCGGTGACCAGGCCAGGGGCGCCCCGGCGTCGAGGGTGGTCACGTCGCCGGTGGCCACGTCGAGCAGGCGGCTGCGGGTGTCGTTCCCGGATCCCCAGCGGGCCATGAGGACGTATCGGCCGTCGGGGGAGAGCAGGATCGTCTTCGTCCAGTTGGAGGCGAAGGTCCACTCGGGCCGGTCGTACGCGCGATACCGGTCGCCGCTGCCGACGACGGTCAGCGGGGAGTTCTCGCCGGGCAGGAACTGGTCGGCGGTCGCGTACAGGGCCAGCGCGCGGGGCATCGGGGCGTCGTCGAGCGCGGCGGTGCCCGCCGGTGGTGACTCCAGGACGGTGGGCAGTTGGTCGGTTCCCGGCTCGGCGGGTACGGGTGGGCTGGGCTGCCATACGGGAAGGATGATGCCGCCGGCGATGAGCAGGGTCGTGACGGCGGCGAGTGCGGCCAGGCGGCGTCGCCGGGCGCGGCGGGCGCGGGCGAACAGCCCGGACGGGATGCGCATCCCGGCGTTGTCGGCGACCTCGTGCATGATGCGGCCCAGTTCGGTCGTCACCGGTTCACCACCGATCTGGGCTGGTCCGCGACCAGGGTGGCCAGGTGCGGGTTGAGTTCTCGCAGTCGCGCCAGAGCGTGGCGGGTCTGGCTCTTGACCGTGCCGACGGCGCAGGAGAGCTGCTCGGCGGTCTGCGATTCGCTGAGGTCCTCGTAGAAGCGCAGTACCAGCACGGCGCGCTGTTTCGGGGTGAGCCGGCGCAGGGCGTCGTCGAGGACCAGGCGCAGGTCCTGGTCGGTGGGTGCGGCGGCGAGGGTGGGCGGCTCGTCGGTGAGGGTCTCGGGTGGGCGGCGTCTGAGGGCGCGCCACCAGGACACGGACTGGGTGAACAGGATGCGGCGCACGTACGCCTCGGGGTCGTCGATCCTCGCCCAGCGGACGGCGGCCCGGCACAGCGCCGCCTGCAGCAGGTCCTCGGCGTCCTCGCGGTGCCCGGTGAGCAGGTATGCGATCTTGGCCAGTGCCGCCGAGCGCCCCGCCACGAACTCCTCGAAGGAAGCCTGTGCCTGCCGCGTGTCCATCAACACCTCCTGCTTACTCAGACGCCCGCCACCGGGGCCGTGGAGGGAGGGAACCTATCGCGTTGATGATCGACGGGCGGGCGTGGCTCGGGGAGCAGGCGCCGGATCCCCTGCGAGCCGGTGCCGGTCTCGTGAGTGTCCGCTGCCGGCGGTACCGTGCGGCCGGGACGCGTTCGAGGCGGCGTGGCACGACGGCGGATGCCGCGCCCGGACTGGCCGAGTATCTCCGATAGATCGACATGCAGTGACCTCCAGCCGGTCGCTCTCGTAGCCGCAGGTGCAGGGAAAGGCAAATCCGGCAGTGGCGCAGGTCGCGCCAGCGGTTCTTGTTGACATCTGATGGATGCTGTTGGAATCTGTCCGGCGTGCGATATCTGGAGACGATCTCGACGGGGTACGGGGCGCTGCCGCCCCGCGCCTACCCGGCCACCGACGCCGCCCGCCTGAGCCTGAACGGCACCTGGCGGTTCCGGCTGACGCCCACCGCCGACACGCCCGCCGACTTCGCCGACCCGGCCTTCTCCGACAGCGACTGGGACGAGATCGCCGTGCCGTCGCACTGGCCCCTGCAGCGCCGCGACGGCAGCTGGGGCAACCCCATCTACACCAACGTGCGCTACCCGATCCCCGTCGACCCGCCGTACGTGCCCACCGACAACCCGACCGGCGACCACCGGCTCACCTTCGACCTGCCCGACGGCTGGCCCGGCGGCGACGCGCTGCTGCGCTTCGACGGCATCGACTCGTGCGGGCGGATCTGGCTCAACGGCACCGAACTCGGCGTCACCTTCGGCAGCCGGCTGCCCAGCGAGTTCGCCGTCGGGCACCTGCTGCGCCCGACCGGAAACGTCCTGGCCGTGCGCGTGCACCAGTGGTCGGCCGGCACCTACGTCGAAGACCAGGACATGTGGTGGCTGCCCGGCATCTTCCGCGACGTCACCATGCTCGCCCGGCCCGACGGCGGGCTGACCGACGTGCGCGTGCACGCCGGTTACGACCACCGCACCGGCCTGGGCACCCTGCGCGTCGACACCACCGAAGGCGCCGTGCTGACCTGCCCCGAGCTCGGCCTGTCGGCGGCGCCCGCCGGGTTCGCGGTCGAGCTGCCGGTGACGCCGTGGACCGCCGAGACACCGCACCTGTACCGGGTCGAGGTCGCCAATGGTGTTGAGCGGGCCGTGGTGGCCGTCGGGTTTCGCACCGTCGTGATCGAGGACGGGCTGTTCAAGGTGAACGGGCGTGCGGTGCTGTTCCGGGGCGTCAACCGGCACGAGTTCGACCCCGACCACGGCCGCGTCGTCAGCGAAGACCTGATGCGCGCCGACCTGCGGCTGATGAAACAGCACAACATCAACGCGGTACGCGCCAGCCACTACCCGCCGCACCCGCGCTTCCTCGACCTGTGCGACGAACTCGGCATGTGGGTGATCGACGAGTGCGACCTGGAGACCCACGGGTTCGGGGAGAACGACTGGCGGCGCAACCCCACCGCCGACCCCGCCTGGCGCGACGCGCTCGTCGACCGGGCCGTGCGCATGGTCGCCCGCGACCGCAACCACCCGTCGATCGTCATGTGGTCGCTGGGCAACGAGGCAGGCGTCGGCGACAACCTCGGCCACATGGCCGCCGCGATCCGGGCGCTGGATGACACCAGGCCCCTGCACTACGAAGGCGACCGCGAATGCCGGCACACCGACGTGTACAGCCGCATGTACGCCGACCACGCCGAGGTAGAACTCATCGGCCGGGGTGAGGAGCCGCCGCTCGACGACCCTGAGCTCGACGCCCGCCGCCGCGCCATGCCGTTCATCCAGTGCGAGTACGCCCACGCCATGGGCAACGGCCCCGGCGGCCTGCACGAATACCAGCAGCTGTTCGAACGCCACGACCGGCTGCACGGCGGGTTCGTCTGGGAATGGATCGACCACGGCATCCGGTCACGGACCGCCGACGGGCGCGAGTTCCACGCCTACGGCGGCGACTTCGGCGAAGAACTCCACGACGGCAACTTCATCTGCGACGGCCTGGTCTTCCCCGACCGGACACCGTCACCGGGGCTGCTCGAATACAAGAAGGTCATCGAACCGGTCCGCATCACCGAAGCCGGGCGCGGCACGTTCACGATCGCCAACCGGCACGACTTCGCCGACCTGTCCGGCCTGACCCTGCGCTGGACGTACGAGATCGACGGCATCGAACACGCGACCGGCGAGCTGCCGTGCCCGCAACTGGCGGCGGGCGAGTCCGAGACCGTCGCACTGCCCGCAGCCGGCGTGCCGGGTGCCGGTGGGGGAGCAGGGACTGAATCGGCGGCCGTTGGTGAGGCGTGGTGGACGGTGAGCGCTGTGCTGGCCGAGGACACGGCCTGGGCCGGTGCCGGGCATGAGGTCGCCTGGGGCCAGTGGCCAGCCGTGGAGGCCTCCGCCCAGGCCAACGGGGTCAAAGCGACAGAATTTGCGCTCGACGGCATCGCACCCGTCGAGATCAAAAGCGATGTCGCGCCGGTCGGCCTCCACGGAGCCGAGGCGGGGTTCGGCTTGCCGCAAGCGGCTCGCTTCGACGAGCATGGGCAGCTGGTGGAGGTCGGTGGAATCGCGCTGGTCGCGCCGCGAATCGACCTGTGGCGGGCGCCGACCGACAACGACGCCCACGCCCTGGCGGCGCAGTGGAGGCACGCGGGCCTGCACCGGGTGCATGAGCGCACGATCGGCGTAACCGCCGACCGCGACGCTTTGCTCGTGCGCACCCGGGTCGCCCCGGCCGCGACCGACGCCGGCTTGCTGGTCACCTACCGGTGGAGCGAAGCCGGCGACGTGCTGCGGTTGCAGCTCGACATCACCCCGGACGGCGTCTGGACCGTGCCGCTGCCCCGGCTCGGGCTCCGCCTCGGCCTGCCCGCCGTGTACGACCAGGTCGAATGGTGGGGGCGAGGACCCGGCGAGGCCTACGCCGACACCCGGCTCGCCGCCCGCGTCGGCCGCTTCACCAGCACCGTCGACGCCATGCAGACGCCGTACATCTACCCGCAGGAAAACGGGTCCCGGCTCGACGTGCGGTGGGCGAGCGTGACCGACACCACCGGTGCCGGGCTGCGGATCGAGGGCCGGTCGCCGTTCCAGCTCACGGCCCGGCGGTGGACCAGCGAGCAGCTCGACGCCGCCCGGCACCTGACCGATCTGGTGCCCGGTGAACACGTGTGGGTGAACGTCGACCTGGCCCAGCACGGCATCGGCAGCAACTCCTGCGGCCCCGCCGTACTGCCCGAGCACGAACTGCACGCCGCCCCGGTCACCGTCACGGTGGTGTTCACCCCGCTTCGGTGACCGGCACGCCCCTCTGCGCTCGCCTGTGCGGTGTGCTTGCAGGTGCCTGGTGGCGCTCATCGGGGTGCTGACATGCGTTGGGTGTGGCCGTGGGGCGTGTGCTGGATCACTGGTGCAGGAGCGTCTTGAGCTGGGTCTCTAACGGTTCGGCGCCTGCGCGGTTGTCGACGGTCAGGTGCGGGACCGGGGGCTCGATCCCGGCTCGGATCTGCTCGGTGAAGGCGTCGAAGCCGGCCAGTTTCTGGGCGTCGCGGGGCAGCCCCCTGGCGTGCAGGCGAGCGTGCAGGGTCGTGGGATCCGTGCGGATCCAGACCAGGTGCACCGGGTCGCCGCCGAGCTCGGTCACCCACGCCGCCCACCGGTCTGGATCATGGATTTGGCCGGTGAACGGGGCGTCCAGGAGCACGGGGCAGCCGTGGGAGCGGATCAGGCGGGCCGTGGCCGTCATACCGCCGTACTCGTGGATCTTGACGTGCTCGTCGTACCAGGGGCCCTCGCGCTCGCCGTGGGGACGGCCGGCGGCCTCCAGGGTGGCGGCGACGAAGCCGCCGTAGAGGACATCTTTGTCGAGCAGGGCCGGGACCGGGTCCAGGGCTGCCAGGAGCAGTCGGGACACCGTGCTCTTGCCTGCTCCTGGAGGGCCGGCGACGACCCATGCGGCGGCGTTCACGCTCGGAGGGTACCGACACCGGTAACCCGATGTGCGTGATCAACGGGGAGCGTGTATCGTTGTGGCTCGTGCGGCTGACGCCGGACACCAGCGGAGATGTGCCTCCGAAGGTGGCTCGGGGAAGGTCGGACACCACCGGTCCGGGTGGCGGAATGGCAGACGCGCTAGCTTGAGGTGCTAGTGCCCGTATAGGGCGTGGGGGTTCAAGTCCCCCCTCGGACACCACAGAACCGCACCGCTGCGGTTTTTGAGTACGACCGTGTTCAAGTGCGCTTGAACGCGGTCGAACCATTTATTGGGTTTGAAGCTGCCCTTGGAAAGAAGGCGACTTCGAGGCGTTTCCATTAAGCTAGTCGATCTCCGAATTGCTACTCCGTGTGGTCGACAGTCACCATCCGGGTGTGGGTAGGGGTTTAGTGCCAGCAGTTCGTCGCACACCCTAGGGCGACAGGCATCGATTGCTTATGTACGATTCAATGTCGGTTGCCTCGATTCGGTGGCGCGCTGGTGGTAACGTCTGTGCTGAGACTGGCCGATATGGCCGGACCATGTCCGACTGAGTGCCAGTCGCACAGCTATGTGACGAAATAACTTAGCCACATATTGCGCTGGCACTAGCGCGGTGAATCGCTAGCGCGCTAGTGCTTCATTCGGTAGCACGTGCTCCGCGGAGTCTTTTGCATTAGTGGCGTTCGCACTCCGAAGTTGACTACAGGGCGCATTTATCTGAACGCCGAATCTGCAGCACCTTTCGATCATCGCGTGATGTGGTTACAGGTTGGCACTGGCGGCGAGATGGCTGCGGCTATCTGCGCCGGTACCATTACCTGCGCCAAGGCGCGGGGTTCGATCTTGACAAGTCCGTCGCCGTGGAACTTGCGAGCGGCCACGCGCAAAGATTCTTGTCCGTCCGCCGATCTCAGCCAATCAGCGAGGACTCGAGCTCCTTCGGGGAAAGCCCTGCCATCTCGATATCGGAAGCGCAAGCCGTAAAGGGTATTGGTCGGTATTGCGCCTATTTCGTTGACGACTATGCGGAACTCCTCCTTCCCCATTGGCCCAACGAGGATTTCTGGAGCAGGAATTCTCTCGACTGCGAACCAGGGCGAACGAACCTTGCAAAGGAATCGCTCATGGAGCATCTCATCTTCCCCTGCCTTGATTAACGCCCGCACGCTTGCGTCTTTCTCGTCCTCGTCCGTGAGCTGCAGCAACCAGCACTTTGCACCATCAATGCCGAGCTTCTGATGAGAACTCTTATCGAGAACATCGCCTTCGAGGTGGCGCAGTCGGGAGATGGCTGGCACGCAGACGTGTGGAGGCAGTTCGTCTACCTCGGATTTCGTCCGTAGGAAGAATGAGTTGGCACCGGTCGCGACCCCCCGCCGGACTACTGCAATTTGGCTTAGAGGGACACTATTCACAGACGCGGACCCTGCCGGCGCGGCCCCAGCTTGGAGCTGCTCAGGGCTAAACGAGCGGGGTGCTGCACCTCGCCGCTGATCTTCAAATACGCTGGAGCTAGTGAAACCGTGCTCGATATCGCCAACCACCTGGAAGATCCGTAGCGGTCGACGCGTTGTTGTTTCGGGACCGACAAAAATGACCATGGCCGGTACCTGCGCGCCTGGAAAGACATTGAGTTCGTTCGGAAAGAGATGAAGATCAACTCGACGTTGAGTCCGCATCCAAAGATCCTTTCGCACCGAACGTGCGTAATCGGCTTCAAGCCAGTTGGCCGGCAGAAGAAGGCAAAGTGAGTCATCATCCTCGATGACAGCGAGTGCGGCGGCGAGGAAGTAGGTCGACAATCCGGCCCTGCCGCCTGGGGCGAGAATCCCGCAGGCAGCCTGCAACTTGGTCTTGCTACTCGCCGACATCTTTTGGTGCCGAACATATGGTGGATTGCCTAGAATTAGACGCGGCGCCGCAAGGCCCGGCCACGTTGTCTCCAGCCATTCTATGAAGTCCTCGTGGCGTACGCAGAGCTGTCCGCTGCCGTTCTGCAACCCAGCAGCAGAAGCTGATTCTGGACGTGTCGCAAGCAAGCCTAAAGTAACAAGATTCACGTCCACGGCGTGAACGTCGGCGTCAGGCCACCACGAGCGCGATGCGACCGTGAATGCACCGACACCTGCACCGGGATCTGCGACCGATCGAGGCGGTCTGGGGAGAGTCCTGACTAGACTTCGCATGTAATCGAGAACAGGTTTTGGCGTGAAGAACGTGCCGAGCTTGCGGCGGCGTGGGCCAGAAACGATGCGTTCGTAAAGCAGGGCTAGCGGATCTTCGTCTCCGGCAAGGTCTGCCTGAAGCTCGTCGATCAATTCATCCGAAGGAGCTGGAGCGTTAGCCAGCCAGTCACGCACCGCCTGCGGCAATGACGTGAGATTGATTCTTTCAGCGCCTCTTTGTGCGAACGCAGCCGCAACCCCGCCCAGCGCGGCAAGTTGACGACGCTCAGCCTCATTCGCGCCGGCGACTTCACTCTCGGGTATTGGCTCCATGTTTGCCGCGCGACACCATCGAGCGACGGCGCTGACGGACGGCCGCCATGTGCGAAGGTTGCGATCAAGGGGAGAAACCCCGACGCCGTTGGGGGTCGTTCCGCGGAGGTCAGACCCTGGCACGACCGACTTCCTCCTGACGTATCTCATGCAACGACGGCGCAGATGCAGTGACGGGCGCGGCCCGGCTCAGGCCACAACCAGGTACGGTGCTTGGTCAAGCTTGAGTCGGCCGGTCACCAGCGACGGGCACCGGGATGTAGATTGACCGGTTGCTGGCCAGCACTCCCTACGTTGATCGGCAGTCGCATCGGTTGAAAGCTTAAGGGTAGCGGTGTAGGCCAGGGGCAGAAGGGTGCCCTCGCACATATCGAGCCGACTGAGCTGCCCCGAGTGGGTGGTTCGCCTCCACCAACGTCTGGCCACCGCATGTCCGCCCACATGAACTGGCACAGAAAATCGATCGAGACGCAACTCGCCGACGGGGTTCCCCACTTGACCACTGACGAGCCCCCAACGACAATCTCACCCAGTACGCGCATACCAGTGTTGGTCGCGCGCTTCTTCGCATACGTCGGGAGGTGAACGGCTATGCCTGGGTTTAGCGTGGATACCCATCTGCTGCGAGAGCTGGGCGAGCTTCTCGTCGGCCGCGACAGTACAGCCTTACTGGAGCTGGTCAAAAACGCCTACGACGCCGACGCTTCGCAGGTCGTTATTGATGCGGTAGGTTTGTCGACGCCTGAAGGAATTCTGCGAATCGTCGATGACGGCAACGGCATGTCTAAGGACCGCTTCGAAACCGCCTTCCTGCGAATTGCTAGTCGGGTGAAGGAAGCCGACGACAGGCGGTCACCGATCTACCAGCGGCGCTATACCGGCCAGAAGGGAATCGGCCGCCTCGCTGCACACAAGCTCGCAGCCTGGCTCAGCGTTACTAGTGTTCCGCGAACTGTCGCCAACTCGACGGCCGGCGAGGTCTTAGCTGACTCGACGGGCGTAAAGGCCGTCTTAGACTGGGACCTTATTGAGGCTCAGGACGACCTTGAAGATCTGAAGCGTGGGCTGGACGTAACGGCTGTCCCCCCTTTGGCTGGAGTGCCTCATGGCACCGCGCTGGAACTACGCCGGCCGCGATCTCGCTGGACTGATATGCAGCTTTCGACATTCGTCCGTGAGATTCGTTCAGCACAACCGCCGCAGGTTCTCGCCGATCCTCAGTCCTCACTTGCGCTTGCAGCCTCGCCTCTTCTAATTTCACAGCCACGAATTCGTGATGCTCGGCGCAACAAGGACCCTGGGTTCCAAGTTCGGCTGACCGGTGAGCTAGAGGTTGGCGATGATCTTTGGCACCAGGCTAGCGAAGAATTTGACTGGCTCTTAGAGATCGACGCTACTACGGAAGTCGTTCACTATCAGGTGACTCCGTTGGCCCGCTACGCGGCAAAGGAACCCTATGCGCAGACTTACCGCTTCCAAAGGCACGTGCCACTGAGCGGACGTCCTCAGTTCCAGGCCCGAATCTTCACAATGCCTAATGCTAGTGTTCGTCGTGGCCCTCTCACCGGCTTCGTTCGCTCAAATACTGGAGTTCGCGTATATCTCGAAGGCTTCCGCGTGCTCCCTTATGGAGAGTATGGCGATGACTGGTTAAATATTGATCGCGACTACCGTGGTGGCGCAAGATTTTACTCGATTGATGTTGATGCCGCCACTAGCGATCAAGTTGAAATTGATAAGCGCGAAGCTCTTTCGGCCACTGGAAATACCGGCTATGTGGGCGCCGTATTCCTGACCGAAGATGGAGCAGGCGGACTACGCAGCCTCGTCAATCGAGAAGGGTTCGTTCCGGACGCCGTCTTCGATTCCCTAACAGACCTGGTTGTTACGGGTATTCGCCTGACGGTCAGGGTCCGGCGGTCGATATTTCTGCGCGTGGCTGAGAGAGAAAGAATGCGAGAGGAGGCAATGCAGGCAGAGCGTCAGGCTGCCGCGCACCGCCAAACCTCCGCCGAAACGGCCACGCAGTCAGAGGATAAAGTAGACACCTCCGAGAGCGGTCAGGACAGCCGTTCCGCAACTGGTCCTGTCGCCGCTGAGGCACAGCGTGAACTGCCGGGTGCCGCAGCTGACGGGAAATCAGAGAAGTCGGCCGCGACGCAACACACTAAACCCTCGGATGTGCTTCAACCGACGATTATGAAGACACAGACCAGGGTGGTAATAGAGCAAACCCACCAAGCAGTGGTTAACCTTCGAAGGGCCACAAGTGCGACGCCGGACCTGGTAACAATCGAAACGATCGTGACCGGATTCAACGCGGTCGAATCCGAACTTGCGAGACTCCGCGAACTGCAGCCGGATCTGCGGGTACTCGCCAGCGTCGGCCTACAGCTGGGCGCTTTTGTGCACGATATTAACGGAATGCTGGGCCAATCCAGCACTGTCAAAGAGTTGCTGGCCCCACTTCTCGCTGACCCGACTCTTGATCGTCAGCAGCAAATGAGAATCCGTAAAGTGGCTAGAGCTCTCGATGACTTAACGCACACTCTTGCAAGGCAGAGTAGTTACTTAACGGATGTTCTTGTAACCGATCCTCGGCGCAGGCGATCTCGAATCTTGGTAGCGGACCGACTCGACGTGGTTCGCAGATTGTTGTCGGACCAGGTTGCACGCTTGGAAGTAGTAGTGGAAGACGATCTTCCGCCAGATCTTAAGACTCCTCCGATGTTTCCTGCAGAAGTCGGCGTTATGTTGACAAACCTCTTAACTAACGCAGTGAAAAATGCGGGTTCGCCAGGTAAAGTTCGCATCTCGGGAGAATTGCTAGGCAATCGAGGAGCCACTATTCTCGTGCACAATACTGGCGTAGCGGTCGATTTGGAAGATTCGGAGCGTTGGTTTCTGCCATTTGAGAGCACAACAGTCGAAGTAAATGACGTTCTTGGCCAGGGACTCGGGTTGGGCTTGCCCATCACGCGGGCCTTAGTAGAGGATTACCGCGGCACCATACAATTTGTTGCGCCCCCCTCCGGCTTCGCTACCACAATCCGAGTCAATCTCCCAGACCCCCAGGAGCGCCGGTGAGCCAAACTCCTTTCGATAACTTTGACGATGCGCCTCGCGTGCCTATGGTGGTAATCGTCGACGATGAAGACCAAAGCAGCTTTGCCGAGCTAATTCATGATCAGGGTGTCGAAGCGGTGGCGATAGGCCCCGACGATCTGGACTCTGAGCTTCTAGCTAGAGCCACGGTCGTCGTTCTCGACCAATACCTCGAGAATTGGCCTCAGCGAGCAAAACTCGAATTGCCTCTTACGCTCCGCGTGCCGGACGGGCTCGCTCTTGCGGCAGTGCTTCGATCCCACGTAGAACATAGCGGAGGAAAGAGTGGTCCGACGCGAGCGCCTGTCGCCTTTGCATTGCGTACCGGCGAACTCGACAAGCTGGGAGTTGGGCTGCCGCGGGGGGCAAGGGAGCATCTGCTAGCACGGCAATATAACCTCGAATGGGTCTTTAGTAAGGGCGAACAGTCAACACCAACTGGACCATCCGTAGCTGCACGGGTTGCAGCCCTAGCACGTGCAAGCAGCACACTCCCAACCGACTGGACTGCTGACAGTCACGATCCCGGTCTCGGCTGGCTCGCCCTCCCGTCGTCACCGTGGGCGGACGATGTCAGGTGGCAAGTGGAGCAATGCCGACCGCCTCAGCATGTCGTTGCGGAACGGTCTGCAGGTATCGCCTGGTTACGGTGGTTCCTACATAAAGTTCTTCCCTTTCCCACATTCCTGCTCGATGAAATGCATCTTTCAGTGGCGCTCGGGCTTACCGTAAATGCCCTCAAACAGGTGATCCGTTCCGAGAGCGATATGGCGACTCGTCTAAATGAAGTGCTGTACCGTGGACCACTAGATAATTTCCTCGGCAATCGGTGGTGGCGGGCTGGCGTAAGTCACCTGGTCGAGGAAATGATCGAAGAAGGCAGCGCCTACGGCGAGGGTCGAACTCGATCGATTGCTGCTGCTGTGTCGCACCTACATGGATCTAAACTCGAGGAGATCAGTGTCGATGATCCGGTAGTGGGGGTACGCGCCGACTACACAATAATCCCATCGCCGCTTAGTGCCGCCAACTGCGTCCGCCTTCAGCCAGATGAATGGCCTCCATATGCCGACGATGCGTGGTCTGAAAAGAGCGCTGTCACAGGAGAGGACGCGGATCGTGACCTGTTGGCACTCGTCGTATTGACTGATCGTTGGCGCATCAACAGCGAGGCCGACGAGTTTGACGATGTACTTTCTTCCGAAATCAGCGGCGACGAGTCCGATGGGCTGGAAGCGCGCGACGCCGACAAGGAACCGCAATGAATCCGACAAGCATTGCCTCGCCGAATGCTTCAACCCTTGGCCCTGAGGTCGTTTACGTCGCCGACACTGGCCCGCTGTTATGTCTAGGTGGCTCGAAGAAGCTCCGTGATGTTTTCAAACAGCGATGCTATGGCAAAGCGCACTGGGTGGTGGCTGTTCGCGAGGAGCTATTGCACCAAGCCCGCGGCAAAGACGCTAGGGCGCGCGCGGCGCAGGCCTACACGGGTAAAGCTGCTGCGTGGCTGCCAGCTGCTATCACATTTTCCGATGCCGACGAATCTGAACTCGTTGTGATCAAAGAACGCTTGGAGGAGCTAGCTAAAGAAAAGGAGATACGCACGGGGCGCGCAGCCTCTACTCATCAGCTGGCCCACCTCGGCGAGACTCAGAGCATCCTTCATGCGAGGCGGCACAAGCACACGTTGCTCGCGCACGACAACGACGCGCGGAAGGTGGCGTCTGAACACGGCATCCCCACCGCTACAATGATCGCGTTGGCGCAACGGCTCGTACGAGAGGGTCATTCAGCCAAGGAATTGGCTAACGAGTTCCAGGCGCTAAAGCTGGATAACATAGACCTTGGAGCACCTTTTATGGGACCTCTTGACCTTACGCCTCGCCCGAACCCGCCAATACCAAGACAGCGCCCGTCTAATTCTTCGGGTACTTAGATACTCCAGCCAACTTCCCTGAACGCAGAGCAGCCTCCTGCGCGAAATTTTCCGCCCGCGCCGATCAGTTCCCAGGGCAGTGACGGGGAGGCTGGCGGCGTGACCGAACAGCGCCGCGTGTGCTGTGGCGCTGGGGAGCGCGGCTTCAGCTCCTAGCAGGACAGGCACCGGCCCGCGGGCGTCGTAACGAAGCTGTTCAGTCATGGCTCGGTGGGCTACTTCCCGACCCAGTAGGACGGCAGCTGGCACAGTGACTCGCACCCGGCTCATGGTGAGGCGTCCCGAGGGCTGGTGCTCCACCTTGGGTGACCTGCGCGATCGCAGCGTGTCCCTCACTGTTGAGTCGCAAGTTCAGGCCGCTGGTGCGGCGTACCGGGTCCATTAGTCGCTCGTTCAGCAGTTTGTATAGCGTGGCCGTCACGGCCGCCACCGACACGTCCGGCAGCGCTGCGGTCAGTTCGCGGACGGTCCACATCCGCTCAGGCTGAGCCAACAACTTGCTGTAGATCTGCTGCCTGGGCGTGCTGTGCACCGCGAGTACGTTGGCGTGCATTGGTCTCATGCGGGATCACCGTCCTGTACCGCCTGGGCCCAGCGAGCCTGTGATCATGGGAACCGGGCGAACACGCAGGCGAACTCGTAGCACCCCATGCACAGGCCGTGTTGATCAGGCGTGTGCACCAGCAGGATCGAGCGTGCGTCCTGCTCGATGCCGGCACCTGGCTTGTCAGCGGTGATGGTCATGACCATGGTCCCGTTCTGGTGTCGAGGGCTTGGACGTCAGTGGTGCTCCATCCGGCGTCGACGAGCACGTCGAAGGCCCAGCCGTAGGTCGTGCACGGGAACATCTCGTGGCAGTTGAGGCAGCGATCACCTTCGGGCCACGAGATCGGGCAGTGCACCCGCGCCAGGTGTTCGGCCTGGGGTAGGCGGGTGCGGACCGACCCGCTTGTGTTCGGCGCGACGTCCACCGTTGGAACCTCCCGTCGTAACGCGATGCGCCCGGCCGGACGGAAGCGGTGTCACGTCCGGCCGGGGCCTTCTCCCGCTGCCCTTGCCCCCGCGGTGCGTGGCGGTGGCTCGGTAGCGGGATCGACGGGAACGCCCCGTCGGTCAGTAGCGTGGCGGCTGCGGCTTGTAACCAATAAGCGGACAAGCGTCAGCCGCTGTCGGCCGACACCGATGCGTCGAGCGGGAGCCGGAACCCGCTAGGGTCGTCTCATGGAGGCGGCAGGACGTCGAGCCAGCGAATGGACGATCCACGGCGAGCGGGTGCTCGACGACACCCGGCGTGCAGTGCTGAGCATCGCCGACGTTGAACTGCCCAACGGGGTCCGCTTCGAGCAGTACGTGCTCCGCGTGCCGACAGCGGCGATGGTGATCGTGGTCGACGACGCCGAGCGGGTGCTGATGATGTGGCGCCACCGCTTCATCCTCGACCGGTGGGTGTGGGAACTGCCCGGCGGCTACATCGACCCCGACGAGGATCCAGCCGTGTGCGCCGCACGTGAGGTCGAAGAAGAGACCGGCTGGCGACCCCGGTCGCTGGAACCGCTGGTGACCTTCCAGCCCATGGTGGGCACCATCGACCAGACGAACCTCGTCTACCTGGGGCGGGGGGCCGACCACATCGGGACGGCACCCGACGTCAACGAGGCCGAAAGAGTCGAGTGGATACCGCTCGACGATGTCGAGCGGCGGATGCGCCTGGGCGAGATCGTCGGCGCTGGCTCCGTCTCAGGCCTGCTCGCTGTCCTTCTGCTGAGAGCGCAGGGCAAGCTCTAGGCGGCAGTCAGCACAGGGCGAGCCCGTTCGGTGAACTCGCGCACGGCGGGCAGGCCGGCGTGCTTGGCCAGCCGGTCCGACAACTCGCCGAGGTAGTCGCGAGCGCGCATCGAATCCAGCCCTTCGGCCGCGTCGACCGCCTGAATGCCCACCGCGCTGGCCTGCTCGAGATCACCTGCCTGCGCGTGCGCGGTCGCCAGCAGCGCCAGGTTGAACTGCTTGCCACGCGCGTAATGCCGGCCGTCCATGTCAAGGGATCGCTCGGCGAAACGCTGGGCGAGGTCACCTCGGCCCAGGGTGGCGAAGCAGTGCCCGAACTTGGCCGCCAGATACGACTCGTCAAAGTATCCGATCCACTGCGGGGCGCTGGTGCGATCGGCCTTGTCGAACGTGCGCTCAGCCCGGTCCAGGGCCTTGGCGCAGGCCGCCTCGTCGCCACCGGATGCGTGGCCCTGCGCTTCCAGGACCGCGGACTCGGCCTCGATCGCGTTGATCCCCGCCTCCGCGGCCACTCGGCCCGCCGCACGGGCGAGATCGACGGCGTGCGTCGAAGCTCGCAGGTAGGCGGCTTGGTGGCTCATCGCTGCAAGGATCTCGGCACCCAGGGCGCGGTCACCGGCACCATATGCCAGCCGCAACGCCTGGATCATGTAACGCTGAGCCAGGCCGTTCATGCCGATGTCATACGACGCCCACCCGGCCAGTTGTGTCGCCTCGGCCGCAGCCGACAGCAACGCCCGGCCCGTGTTCGCGTCGTATCTGCCCTGCAGCATCCCGGCCACCTCTCCTTGGAGGAACCGCACGATGCTCTCCCGCACATGGCCGCCGCCGAACTGGTTGTCGAGAGTGCGGTACGTGGCCGTGATCCGCTTGACCGTCTCGACGTCGGGCTCACCGATCAGGCGATCACCGTCGCCGGACGGCTGTTCATCCATCGGCGAGACAAGCCACCGCATCGCAGGCGCCATGAACGCCGTGGCGCTGAACCCGACTGCCCGAAGTACCTTTCGCCGCTGCACATCTTCCTGCCAAAGGTCTACGGCGAGGGCGATACCCTGTCGCCAATCCGGCGCAAACTCTAGCCCGAGACCACTGGGGGCGTCGTGGAAGTCGCGAACATCTTCCTGTCCGCTGGTGTCGGCTGACATCTCACGCACCATGGCTGACAATTCACCATTGCCGGCAAGCGCGCCGTCCAGTAATACCGCGACCGACACGCTCGGCTGCTTCTTGCCGGCTTCCAGGTCCCACAGGTACCCGTGTGAGCAGTGCACCTGTTGGCCGAGTCGACGCAAGGAAACTCCCCGCTGTTCACGCAGCTCTTTGAGGCGCGAGGGGAACCTCGGATTGACCGAAACCGACCGTCGCGGCATGACCACATCTCCTGAGCAAACGAGTCCAAGGGGAACGCGGCGTGAGGATGTTCGCCATAGAAGGGTGGGGCATTGACGCGACACATTCTTCCATATGCATCGACGACCCACACACTGTCGGCACACGGAGCGCGTCGCGACCTGGCATCTCAACTGTGTCAGGGACCGCCCTTAGGATCGGCACATGAACACCGAACTCCCGCACAAATGCGGTTCCAGGGTGGTCAAATGCCCCCTCGGACACGTTAACCCCCACGCGAGGTTGCCTCGGTGGGGGTTTCTGCTGTTCGGCGCTGGCACGCTCGCAGCGATTGGGGCGACTGGGGGATTCGCGCCTTCGAGTTCCCGGGCGATGCCGGCGACACTGCGGCCCGACGGGCTGTACCGAGTCAGCCATGCGGTAGCTCCCTTCGGGAGAGCTTCGCGCTACCTTGAGCAAATCATCATCAATCGTCTCGATTAGAGGGAGTCCCCTACAAGGGTCGCAAACCTGATCGAGTTTTGTGCGCACCGCAGCCTCGCTCGATCAATGGCCTTGGCCTGCAACCACAAGATCTCCAACGAAGGCGGCGCGTAAGCGATGACTGGGGTGGATGCGGCGCCTTCGGCGGACCGCGATCGGCCGGGCCCTGCGGGCCCGCCGCGGCGCGAAGCGCTTCGGCTGGTGCGCCCGGCAGCAGCGGCCGGCC
>NZ_JBEZDT010000013.1:0-92573 GCF_040648455.1 Catellatospora sp. NPDC049133 | reverse complement strand
TGACGCCGTCGCGGTAGATCACGCCTTGTCGGAGCCTGCCCCAGCCGCCCGCGCCACGTACGGCCGGGCGCCTCGACGGTCTTCCACGACGCATTCGCAGCTCTCAAGCGAACGTCGGCAGCGCCGGCCTGCGTTGCTGCTCGGTGCGCTGTCGCAGCAGCACGAGGGCGAGGCCTGCCAGGAACCAGACGGCGAGGATGGCGAGCGGCGCTGCCGTGTGGGATCCGTCGAAGTAGCCGAACTTGTTGACCGCTCGCACGGCCGCGCCGGGCGGGAGCTTCGCCGAGATCGCTTGGGCCCATCCCGGCAGTAGGTCGAATCCGATCGCCGCGCCGCTGGTCGCGTTGCCGATCGTGGTGAGGGTGAGTACGGCCAGACCGATGCCGGCCGGGCCGAGCCAGGCGCCTAGGGCTTTGGTCGTGAAGGCGCTGGCTGCCGACAGGAGGATCAGTGAGAGCGCGAGCAGTGGGAACGGGGCTGTCAGCGAGCCGTAGACGGGACCGGCGATGGTGGCCGCGACCAGGCCGATCGCTATCGCGAATCCGCCCATGGCGTAGAGCCGGTGGCGCAGGCGCACCTTCGTGACGGCTGCGGTGAGGCCCTGCGCGAGGACGAACGACGAGAGGGTCACGCCGAACACCACGTAGAAGGCCGACAGCCCTCGGCTGTCGTAGCTGGTCAGCGGCACGATGTCGTGCTCCTGGACGGTCGCTCCGACGTGCGTTGCCAGGCCCGCGACGAGTTGACGTGCGGCGCCGCTTTCGCTGAGCCCGCTGGCACCGGCGTAATCGAGTCCTAGGGTCGTCGGGGAGGTGGCGTCGAGCACGGCGATGGCTTCGCCTGAGCGGACCATGGCCCGTCCGTCCTCGATACTCGTGACCGGGGTGACGGCGACGGCGTCGGCAAGACCGGTCCGGGCGGTGCCCGCCAGTTGCTCGCCTACCACCGCGATCGGCAGCCGGCTGGGCTCGGGGTCGCGTTGCAGCCCGACATAGACGGCGATGAAGGCTGCGCCGATGACCAGGCCGGTGAGCACCAGGGAGGTCCAGGCCCGGTGCTGTGTGAGGATGGGTTTGTCGGTGTCGGCAGTCGGATCAGGTGATGAGGACATGTTCACTTCCCCGCGTAGTGTGGTTTGAATGTCAAACCAGGCAGACTCGAAGGCTAGCACGGGCGGTTTGAAAACCAAACCGACTCGTGACGCTCTGGCTGTCGCGCTGGACGTGGTCAACGACAGATGGTCGCTGCACATCGTGCGAGCGCTCGCGTTCGGCGCCTCCCGCTATACCGAGATCCTGCGGTCCGTGGGCGCACCCAGGGACGTCCTGGCCGCCAGGCTGCGCAAGCTCACCGAGTCCGGCATCCTGCGGGCTCGGCTCGCCGAGCACGACGCGGCCGCGGGATACGAACTCACCCAGAAGGGGAAAGACCTGGGCCAGGTCATTCTGGTGCTCAAGCGCTGGGGAGACACGTACCGCGACGTCGATGTGCCCGAGGTCGACTTCATCCACGACGTCTGCGGGCAGGTGTTCGTCGCCGAGGTCTGCTGCCGCGCCTGCGGCAAGCCGGTGCGGACCGGCGAACTGTCCCCCGGTGACGAGTCCACCGGATGCTGACACGGCGGGCACCTGTATTTGGTAGTGCCTGGCCGCCCGGTCGGCGGCTGATCGCCCCGATCCGGGTCGCGGTACCCCGGGTTCCAGGCTCGCCCTCGGACACTTTTGCTGATTTAGCCATATTCATCGCTAATATTTTCTGGGTAATCGGACTTTTGGCCTACGTCAGGCTGCGCGCTTTGGGTCGGCGACGAGGGGTCCCGTGGCGCTGGTGAGACGTTCTGTTGGCCCTTGCGGATTTGACTTCGTGGCCAGACTTAGACGCCGTTCACATCGAATCCATCGACCGCAGGCTCGCCGACCCGGCCGCTATGTCGCGTCGGCCTGGGCGAGCATCGGGTTGCGAAGGGTTCCGATGCCTTCGATCCAGGTGACCAGCACGTCACCCGGAGCGAGAAACTTCGGGGTAGTGCGGCCGACGCCGACGCCGACCGGGGTGCCGGTGAACACCACGTCGCCGGGCATTAGGGGGCACACGGCCGACACATAGGTGATGATCTCCGGTACGCCGAGGACCATCCTGAAGGTGCGGCTCTTCTGCAAGATCTCGCCGCCTTTGAGCCTGCAGCCCAGTTCGAGGTCGTCGGGGTCGGCGAACTCGTCGGTACTGACCAGCTCCGGGCTTAGCGGAGCATAGCCACGGGAGGACTTGGCCAGGCCGAACTGCGGTGCCGGTCCGGCCAGTTGCATCCGGCGTTCGGAGAGATCGGCGCGTGTCAGAGCCGCCGAAATTTCTGTTTCATGATGGTCTGACGCATGTTACTCGCGTCGGGCCGGGATGATGCACGAATGCCGCTAGTGAAACGGGCCGGCCGGCGTCGGACAAGGAGACGAACTAGTGAAAACGTGGACCCACTTTTCCGTAGTGGCCGAGACCAGGAGACTGTGGCGGATCACGTTCGACAACCCTCCGATCAACCTGGTCTCCCCGGAGACGCTCACCGAGCTCCCGCGTCTGCTCGACCAGCTGGCGGCTGCTTCTGAGCTGCGTGTCGTCGTGTTCGAATCGGCGAACCCGGACTACTTCCTCAACCACTACGACACCTCCCGGGTCGCCGAGACTCCCGAGGAGCTCGGGGCGAGCGGCTACCCGCTGCTGATCGACGCGAGCACGCGCCTGTCGCGCCTGCCCGTCGTCTCGATCGCGAAGATCCGGGGACGGGTCAGAGGCGTGGGCAGCGAACTGACCCAGGCGATGGACATGCGCTTCGCCAGCGAAAGGGCACTGTTCGGCCAGCCTGAGGCCGCCAATGGCAACCTGCCCGGCGGCGGCGGTCTGGAGCACCTGCCGCTGCTGCTCGGCCGCGCACGGGCCTTGGAGGTCGCCCTGTCCAGCGACGACTACCCGGGCGAGCTGGCCGAACGGTACGGATGGGTCAACCGCACGGTCCCCGACGGAGAGCTCGACTCGCTGGTCGACGACCTCGCCAGGCGGATCTCCTCATTCGACAAGGAATCGATCACCGCGGTGAAACAGCAGGTCAACAGGTATACCCTTCCGTCCGCGGACGATCTGAAGTCCTCCTATGACATGTACCTCTCGTCCTTCGGCTGGCCGGGATCCGAGCGCAGGCTGCCCGCCGCCGACGCTGCCGGACGTAATCAGCCGGGCGACTACGAGCTGCGCCTGGGATATCACCTCGGGCGCCAGCCGGACGTTGTTTCTTCACGAGACATCTCATAGAGGCGTGGCTTTTCCGAGACCGAACGCAGTTCCGGCTCGACGGCCCCGTCGCCGGTACTACGCTGATCGCGGCGGAGCAAACGAAGGTCAGGGCTGCCGGGCCGGTGCTCGCCGGCAAAGGGTCCCGGTCGGTCGCTCCGCGTGGGCGGCTGGTGGCCGACCCGATCGGCCTGGTCTTCGCGGTGCGCGCGCACGACGACAGCTACCGGAGCTGGCAGTCGGGGGTCTCGGCGACCGGGACGCGCGCTCACTGTTGGCGTCGGCGGTGCCCGGACCGCTCGATGAGCGGGTGCGTGAGCGGATCCTCGTCGAAGCCCGGGGCAACCCGCTGGCCTTGCTGGAACTGCCAGGGGAGCTGACTCTGCCGGAACTGGCCGGCGGATACGACCTGCCCGGTGTCCGGCCGCCGACCAGCCGGAGCGGCCGGATCGAGCGGGGCTACCTGCGGCGCTTCGACGGCCTTGCCCCACAGACTCGACGGCTGCTGCTGGTGGCAGCCCCCGAACCCCTCGGTGACCCAGCCCTGCTGCGCCGTGCCGCATCCCGGCTGGGCCTGCCTGCCGACGCCCTGGAGCCTGCGGAAGCAGCCGGGTTGATCACGGTCGGCGCCTGGGTGCGCTTCGCCCGCCCCCTAGTGCGCTCCGCCGTGTATCGCTCCGCCGCACCGGCCGAACGCCGACAGGTGCACCTGGCGCTGGCCGAGGCGACCGACCGTCTGACCGACCCCGACCGGCGCGCCTGGCACCTCGCGGCGGCGACGGCGGTGCCGGAGGAGCCGGTCGCCCGGGACCTGGAGCAATCGGCGCAGCGCGCCAAGTCCCGCGGTGGCGCCGCGGCGGCCGCCGCCTTCCTGCAACGGGCCGCCGAGCTCACCCCCGACCTGCGCCGTCGAGGAGAACGCGCCCTGGCCGCTGCGCAGGCCGCGGGGTGAGGCAGGCGCTCCGGCCGCGGCCAACGACCTGCTGGCGATGGCGCAGCTGAGTCCGCTCGACCGGCTGCAGCAGGCCCGGTGCGAACGCCTGCGTGCGCAACTGGTGTTCTACCGCAGTCGTGGCAGCGACGCGCCAGACCTGCTGCTGCAGGCCGCGCAGCGACTCGCCCCACTAGACGCGGCGATGGCCCGGGAGACGTACCCTGAGGCGTTGCTGGCCGCGATGTGCGCAGGCGCCGGACAGCCGCAACCCGAGGTCGGCGTGCGCGCCGTCGCCGCCGCAGCCCGGACGGCGCCGGTCGAACCGGGCTCGCAACAGGCCGCCGATCTTCTACTCGACGGGCTCTCGGCGCAGTTCACGCAGGGATTCCCGCAGGCGGTGCCCACCCTGCGCAGGGCGTTGGAGGTCTCCGGCTCCGGCCATACCGGGCTCACCCTGGTCTGTCTCGCCTGCTCGCTGGTGGCGATGGAGCTGTGGGAGGACACGGCGTGGCTTAACCTCCTGGAACGCGAAGTTCGGGTGGCCCGGCAAACGGGCACGCTGAGCATGCTTCCCGTGGCGCTGGACTATTTGGCCAGTTACCACATCCAGGCCGGGGACTTCACCGCCGCGGCGGCGTTCAACGACGAGTCCGTCGCGCTCGACGCCGCCATCCGAGTCTCACCCCCGCCGTACTCCCCGCTGATGCTGGCCGCCTGGCGCGGAGACCAGCAGAGCACTGCCCAGCTGACCCGGTCCGGCATCCAAGACGCGTCCCCCCGCGGCGAGGGCAGCGCTCTGGTGCTGACCGAATACGCCGCCGCGGTGCTGGACAACGGCCTGGGCCATTACTCGTCGGCGCTGGCAGCCGCCGAGCGCGCCATCACCGGCGACGTCCTCGTGGCCAGGTCGTGGACGCTGACGGAAATGGTGGAGGCCGCCGCCAGGGCTGGGCGGCGCGATGTCGGCGAACAAGCGCTGGAGCAGCTCGCGGAGCGAACGCAGGCAAGCGGCACGCAGTGGGCGCAGGGCAGCGAGGCCCGCTCGCGGGCGCTGCTGGGCGAAGGTCCGGCAGCCGAGGACCTCTACCGCGAGGCGATCGACCGGCTCGGGGACTGCCGCATGAACGCGCACCTGGCGCGGGCACATCTGGTGTACGGCGAGTGGCTGCGCCGCGAGAACCGCCGACAGGACGCCCGCGAACACCTCCACCGCGCCTACGACATGCTCACGGCGATGGGCGCTGAAGCGTTCGGGGAACGCGCCCGAAACGAACTGCTCGCCACCGGCGAGACGGTCCGTAAGCGCTCGGCGGACACGATCTCAGACCTCACTCCCCAGGAGGCCCTGATCGCCTCCCGTGCCCGCGACGGGCGCACCAACCATGAGATCGGAGCCGAGCTGTTCATCAGTCCCCGCACCGTCGAGTGGCACCTGCGCAAGGTCTTCACCAAGCTTGCCATCAACTCCCGCAGGGACCTGCGCGAGGCCGCCCTCGACACCAAGCTCAACGGCGCGTGGACACCTCCTCAGTCCAGGTCATCTAGTTGATGGCTGGCACCCCTGGGACCTCACCGTGCCTAACGAGGAGACCAGCGAGGCCACACACGCTGCGCGCCACCCAGCACCGCCCGCTCTGGAACGAGACCACGGAACAGGACTGCGGCGAAGACGAGCACTACCGGCCGCTGTGGTCCGCTGAGATCCTGGACGAGGTGCGGCGCAACCTGCCGCAGTCGGTCAGCGCGGCGGCCGCGGATCGTCGGATCCAGGCGATGCGCAGGTTCTTCCCCGAAGCCGAGGTCGACGGGTACCAGGACCTCGTGGACCAGATGACCAACCACCCCAAGGACCGGCACGTGCTGGCAGCGGCCGTGGCAGCCCGCGGACTTCATCGTGACCGCGAACCTCCGCGACTTCCCGGTCCACGCACTCGACCCGCACTCGGTCGAAGCACTGCACACTGACGACTTTCTGTGCGACCTCCTGGACGCGTCGCCCCGCCGCATCGTGCAGATCCTGCATCAGCAGGCCGACGCGACGGGCCGACACGGGCACACCAAACTCACGGTGAAAGACGTTCTCGACGGCCTCGCCGGATGCAACGTGACGCGCTTCGCTCACCGGGTGCGCGACGCCGTCTAGCACGGTCTTGGTTGATCATCAACAAGCACGCCCCGCGGTTCGACATTCACTGCAACCGCAGCTCAGCTGCCATCGTGATCATGTATTTGGGGTTCAACTCGCCCCTCGTACACGTAATTACCCCACGAAGCTCATTCGCATCTGCTGCGGATGGGCCTCTTCGGTTTGCGACGCTTACTTGTCGGCAGGTTCGATGGTCCAGCTGGTGCCGTTGGTCGTGATCGCGAGCCGATCGAATCCATGGTGTACGAGGTCGCGCCGCCACGGAGTTCGTGACGGCGCGACCTCGTACCAGATGGTGCTTGTCTACCTCAGGCGGCCGTTCTTGCCGATGCGGACGACGTCACCGTCCAGCCGGCCGACGCCGGCCAGTGACGTGCCGCTGTTGGCCTTGACCCCGGCGTTGGTCGGCGGTGTGCCGCCCAGCCTGATGATCATGGCATCGGTGTCGCGGACGAGCACCGCCCGGATTTCGGCCTCGGGCACCAGCGAGGTGTTCAACGCGAGCGCGCGGAACTCCTTGAGCTGGTTGATGGCCTTGGCGTCGTTGCCGTTCGCCTCGGACTGGCGAGCCGCTGTCAGCTTGGTCGTCAACTTCTTGTGCGCGTTGGCCGACAGCCGGCTGGTCGCCTTGAACCGGTCCAGCAGGTTCTGCATGTCCCGGAACGAGGTTGTCACGTAGAACCGCACTGTCGAGACCGTCTTGTTGCCGGCCTTGTCGGTGGCGGTGACCGTCAACTCGTGCAGGCCGAGCCGCAGCTCGTACATGGCCTGCAGGGTGCCGGTCGCGTACGGCGCGCCGTTGAGCGTCCCGACGACCGACGCGATACCGGAGGTCGGATCGACGGCCTGGAAGGTGACCCGGACGTCCTGGCTGTCGCCGTAGAGCTGGCCGTCGGCCAACCCTGCCACGATGACGGTCGGCTGGTTGCCGTCGACCTTCAGGATGGCGGACTTCAGCGTCTCCACGTTGCCGGCCCCGTCGGTGGCCTGGTAGAGCAGCTCGTGCTGCCCGTCGCCGCCGATGTTGACAGGCTCGGTGTAGGGCGTCCACGGCCCGCCGTCCAGTGACCACTCCAGTTTGGCCACGCCGGCACCGGCGTCGGTGGCGGCGAGCACCACCGGCACCTGCCCGGCGTGCCAGCCGTCGTCGTTGGCCGGTGCGAACGTCGCCGTGGTGATCGGCGCCGTGGTGTCGACCTTCACCTCGACGGTCTTGGCCTGCTCGACGTTGCCTGCGGTGTCGGTGGAGCGGTAGCGCAGCTGGTGCGTTCCTGTCCCGCTGATCAGCACCGGCGCGGTGTAGGCGGTCCACGTCGTGGCGTCGTCGAGCTGGTACTGGGTGCTCGCGACGCCGCTGCCTGATGCGTCGTCGGCGGCGGTCAGGGTGACCGTCGGCGACTCGGTGTACCAGCCGGCGGTGGCCGCGCCGGTCACCGCTGCCGTGGTGACCGGCGCTGTGGTGTCGCCGGCGCCCGGCGTGGTCAACCGGAAGTAGTCGAAGCTTGCCGGCTTCGACGCCGTCTGGTTGGCGCCGAGGGTGAACAGTCCGACCTTGGGTGTGTCACCTACGGCCGTGTTGGTCAACGGCTCCAGCGCCGTCCAGGTGGTGCCGTCGGCCGAGTAGGAAGCGGTGTAGACGCTGCCCACCCGAGCGAGTCGCAGGTGCCATACCGCGTCGGTGAGGTTGGTGATTCCGGGTTGCGGGTTCTGCACGACACTGGCGATCTCGCTGCGGAACTCGATCCGCCGGCTGACCGGCGAGCCGGCGGTGTTGTCGACGATGTAGTCCAGCTTCAGGTAGTTGTCGTCGTCGAGGTAGACCAGCAGGCCTGCCTGCTGGTACTGCTCGTTGAGCTGGCTGCCGTCGACCTTCGTCTCCAGCGTCCAGTCACCGGACGGCGCGTTCTGCAGGATGAAGTTGGTAGGCCCGGTGTTGCTGGCTGTGTAGATGTCCCCGTTGGGCACATCGATCTCCAGCTTGCCGCCGGCGACGCGGTACTTGGTGGTGTCCTCGCGGACTACCGCGTTCCACTTGCACCGGTCCAGGGCCGACCCGTCGAACTCGTCGGACGGGTCGATCGGCCCGGCCGGAGCGTCCGGGGTGAGCTGGAACCAGTCGAACGCCGCGTCGACGACCGGCGCGGTGGTGCCGCCGTTGAGGGCGAACATGCCCACCTTCGGGTTGACGATGCCGGCCAGCGCGGCCGACTGCCCGACCGGCGCGAACGTCACGCCGTCAGCTGACCAGGCCGCCGTCAGGTTCACGCCGTCACTGATCAACCGCAGGTAGGCGGTGCTGCCGAGCTCTGCCGGGGCGTTGACCGCGTCGGCGGCGCCGTTGCGCGGCACCCCGGCGGTCTCCCGGATGAACTCGAACTTCCTGTTGCCTCCGTAGAGCAGGTCGAGCTTGGCGTAGTTCTCGTCGTCGCCGTACACGATCAGGCCGGCCTGCTGGTAGTCGGCCGCCACGGCGACGGACACCTTGGTGGTCGCCTGCCATGCGCCGTCCGGCGCCGGCTGCAGGATCAGGTTGGTCGCGTCGTTGCGGGCGCCGTAGAGGTCGCCGACCGCGGTGGGCAACCGCAAGGTGCCACCGGTCACCGAGTAGAGCTGGTTCTCGCGGACCACTGTCGACCAGCGGCCCTTGTCCAGTGCCGTGCCGTCGAAGTTGTCCGACCGGGCGCCCAGGCAGGCGTTGTTCGGCGCTTGCACCCTGACGACCACATTGGCGTACGACTTCGCGCCGCGCGCATCGGACACGGTCAGCGTCGCCGTGAACGTGCCGGGGGTGGCGTAGGTGTGCGTGGCGTTGGCGGTGCCGGCGGTGGCGCCGTCGCCGAACTCCCACAGGTAGGTCAGCGGGTTGTCGCCCTCGGTGTCGGTCGCCGAGCCGGTGAAAGTGACCAGCACCGGCGCGGTGCCGGTGGTGGGCGTCGCCGACGCGGTGACCACCGGCGGCGCGTTGTCGGTCACGCCGCGTCCCAGGAAGTCGACCCAGTTGACGTTGAACAACGAACCCGTACCGGTGTCGCCTGCCGGGTTCTTCGCCACCAGGAACAGCGGCCCGGTCACCGTGCTCGGGCTGCTCAGCGTCGCCGTGACATCGGTGAAGGTCTGCCAGCCGCCGGTGCCCGGCACTGTCGCGGTGGCCAGCACCGGCCCGTCCGCGGTGCCGGCCCGTACCTCGATGCGTCCACCGGCGGTGTTCGACGCGACCCGGAACCGCAGCGCGTCGATGCCGGTCAGGTTCACCGGGGCGTGCGACCAGAAGTCGCCGTCCTCGATGAAGCCGATGTTCTGGAAGCCGCCGGCGGTGTCGGTCGTCGTCTCCAGTTGCACGCCCGGGTCGCCGCCGCCGACGCCGTCCGGAGCCCGTCCGGTGGCGGTGAAGTACTCGGCCTGCTTGCGCTTGGGCTGCAGCTGTTCGATCGCCCTGCCGGTCAACGCGTTGGCGCCGCCGACTCCGCCGGCATCGGTGTAGGTGGCCTCGAACACGGCGAACACGTTGGCGTCGGCGCCGTGACCGGAGGCCAGCGACGTCTGCACGGTGCCGGTGCACCCGGTGTACGACTGCAGGGGGTGCGCGTGCTGGTCGTGACCCAGGTAGTACTGCAGCCTCACCCGCGAGCAGTCGATCGTCCCGTCCTCCGGGTCGGTCACCGTGATGGTGTACTTGACCTGGTCACCCCACTCGAAGAAGCCGCCGTCGGGAGGGAACGAGATGGTGACCGTGGGCGCGGTGTTGCCGACCGTGACCGTCACGTTCGCGACGGCCGTACGGTTGGCGGTGTTGGTGACCGTCAGCTGCGCCGTGTAGTTACCCGCAGCCGGGTAGGTGTGCGACGGGTTGGCCGCGGTGGAGGTGCCGCCGTCGCCGAACGTCCACGCGTAGCTCAGCGCCCCGCCGTTCGGGTCACGCGACCCGGCGCTGGAGAACTGCACCGAAAGCGGCGCCGGTCCGGAGTCCGGCGTGCCGGTCGCCACCGCGATCGGGGCCCGCTCGCCCGCGATGTAGTCGATGCGGTAGATCCCGGAGTCGCCGTTGTTGCCGCCGAATCCGGTTCCCCACTCGATCAGGTAGAGCGCGCCGTCCGGACCGAACTCGAAGTCCATCGGCCGCAGGAAGGTCATGCCGGCCAGCATGTTGTTGATGTCGACCAGCGACTTGCCGTCGGCGGCGACCTGGAACGCGTACATCTTGTTCTGGTTCCACTCGCCGAACATCGCCTTGCCGTCGTAGTACGCCGGCCACTTGCGCTCGGAGACGAGGTCGGGGTCGTAGCGGTAGACCGGCCCGGCCATCGGCGCGCCGCCGCCGCCGAGCTCCGGGAACAGAGCGTTGCCGCTGTAGTCGTAGTCGACGGTGGCGCTGACCGCGGGCGGCAGGTTGGTCAGGCCCGTGTTGTTGGGCGAGTTGTTGACCGGCGCGGCGCAGTCGAACTTCGCGCCGGACGGTCCGCTGGGGAAGGTGTAGTCGTTGTAGGCGTAGTTAGCGCCGTGGCAGTACGGCCAGCCGTAGTTGCCGGGCTGGACGATGTTCCATTCGACTGTGCCTTCCGGGCCGCGGTTGGGGTTCGCCGCGCTCGCGTCGGGGCCGTAGTCGGCCACGTAAAGCGTGTTCGTCTTCGCGTCGATGCCGATCCGGAACGGGTTGCGGAAGCCCATCGCGAAGATCTCCGGCCGGGTCATCGCCGTACCCTGCGGGAAGAGGTTCCCGCTCGGGATGGTGTAGGTGCCGTCGGCCTCCGGGTGGATGCGCAGCACCTTGCCGCGCAGGTCGTTGGTGTTGCCGGCGGTGCGCTGGGCGTCGTAGTTCTGGCGTCCGGCCCGCTCGTCGATCGGGGTGAACGAGTCGGACTCGAACGGGTTGGTGTTGTCGCCGGTGGCCAGGTACAGGTTGCCGGCGCTGTCGAACACCATCGAACCGCCGGCGTGGCAGCAGGTGGTGCGCTGCGTCGTCACTTCCAGCACGACCTTCTCGCTGGCCAGGTCGATGCTGTCGCCGCTGACCGTGAAGCGGGAGACCCGGTTGCGCGTCATGCCGTCGTTGGGCGCCCAGTACAGGTAGACCCAGTTGGTGGTGGCGAAGTTCGGGTCCAGCCGGATCCCGATCAGGCCGTCCTCGTTGCCGGTGAAGACATCCAGGTCGACCGCGGTCACCGTGGTGCCGGTGGCGGGCTTGATGATCTGCACCCGGCCGTCACGCTCGATGTAGAAGACCCGGCCGTCGGGCGCGATGTCCAGCTCCATCGGGTTCTGCGTGTTGCTGTCCAGCGTCACCTTCTCGTACCCGCTGGTCAGCGACGCGCTGCAGTCGGAGTCGAGCGCGCCGGCCGCTGTCTGGATGCCGCCGAGCAGATGAGCCAGGAACGAGGGCTCGGTGTACGACGCGATGGTGTGACCGATACCGGTGTACCAGGACCGGCCGCCGTCATAGTCCTGGCACCACGCGATCGGGTGGTCGGCGCCCATCGCACCGGTGCCCGGCGAGTAGGACCGCTCGTCCAGACTGGCCAGCACATGCACGTTGCTGCGCGGGTTCGTCTGGTAGTTGTACCACTCGTCGAGCCGCGACCACTGCGCCGGCAGAGAAGCCGTGGACGGGTGCGACGGGTCCTCGACCTTGATGGTTGCCTGCTGGTTGTTCGGGTGCGCCGAGAAGTAAGCGCCAACCAGACTGCCGTACCACGCCCAGCCGTACTCGGTGTCCGATGCCGAATGCACGCCGGCAAAACCGCCACCGGCACGGATGTAGCGCTCGAAGGCCGCCTGCTGGGCGGCGTCGAGCACATCACCGGTGGTCGACAGCCAGATCACCGCCGCGTACTGCGCGAGGTTGGCGTCGGTGAACGCGCCGGCGTCCTCCGTCGCGGCAACCGTGAACCCGTTGTCGACGCCGAGCTGCTGGATCGCTGCGATACCAGCGGGAATGGAATCATGCCGGAACCCGGCGGTCTTCGAGAAGACCAGCACCGAGAACGGAGCAAGCGCCGCGTTGGCTTGATTGGTGGTTGCCTGCGCGGCCGGGGCGGGCGCCTGCCCGACGGCAATCGCGATCACGGTCATGGCGAGCGCGAGCACCGAACCGAGGAGAGATCGCGCTCTTGTATTCGGATGGGTGCGGCTTCGACGTCGTGATGACATTCAGAGTCTCCAATGTTTGGGCAGGATTGCAGACCCCTCCGCGGCTCGCCGAAGATCAGCGGGGGTAATAGTTGAGCCACTGAACAAACTAGCGCCGACACCGAAGTCGTGGTCAGATTGTTGCTGATCAATTTCATAACGTTTCGATAGCGCGGGTGTCATCGGCGGAGTTCTGGCCGTTCGATCTCTTTGGGACCCTCCGTAAGCCGGGCACGACCACTCCTAATCGAGCCGCCCGACGATTGCGGCTCCGAAGACGATCTCGCTGCCAGAACGGCTTCGGCCTACGCGAGTTTGCGCTCGGCGACGTCACGGGCCCGTTGCGCGGTGGTTCGGGTCGGCGAAGGTCCGTAAGTTCCTCTCGGGCGTCGCGTCGCCAATGCAGCTCGGTAAGTTCCTTCTCCAGCTCGGCCAGGTCGCCGATGGATCGCTGCTCGGCCTTGGCCGCCTCGTCCAGCGTCGAGCGGGTCCGTGCATCCACCATGCGCGCCGCATCAACGCTGGCACGTGACCAATTGATCTCCGCTGTCCGCTACGAGGCGCCCCGGGAGCTGCTCACCGTGAAGGTGCCGAGACCCGGAACGCCGCTGCGCTCAGCTGCTGAGTCAACTGGATCGACGTCGACAGCGCCGGACTCGGTTGGGCTTTGGTTGTGCTGACCTCGGACACTGTATGAGTAACCTGCATAACGTCTGTAGAACATCATGGAGATCAGCTTCGCGACCCAGGCAAGAGTCCAGCGCCGGTCGTCATAGTCTGCCGCGGCAGGGCGAGGTGGGCGACTAGGCGCAGCACCGGACCGGAGGGTCTTGATTAGCACGCAAGCTCTATTTTCGAGTCAACCCTCTAAACCTGGCGGCGTTCCTAGTCGCCAGCGGCGGCGAGGACGCCCTGGCCTCGAGTAGCCCGCCGGGTTGGGCCCGCAAACGGTCTAACGTCGAGTCGGAAGGTTCCGACATTGGCCGACCGCGTACGAAGCAACATCGCGGTTAGGTCATGGAACAGGACCCCCAACAGTATCGAGAGTCTAGAATCGGACAGTTCTCCGAAAGCAGCTCCGATGTCGAGAGAGCATACAGCGCTGCCGCCATATTAGACTTTGATGCTGCAGGTACCAGACGCACCAACGACGGCCGGTTGAAGGATCGAGGAAGCCGCTGCCGGCACTGTATTTACTGGCCAAACTGGAGGTTTGTAAACCAATACACACGCAACACCCCACCATCACCTGTGTGCCGAGACATATTCAGTAACGCTGCGAGCTTAGCCTGGATGACCCAACGGTGAGGGCAGGAAAGAACGGGCCAAACTGTAGGTCGTTCTTGTTCTCTATTTGAAAGAGTTTGGCACTCAACTGCTCCGAATGTCGCCGCCGACGGGCGAGTTCAAATGGAGGTATCATGTCACTAATCATGACTATTAGAGTTGAGACCGAGACGCTGGAGGGGGCGCTCTTCGACGTCGATCTTACTAAGAGTGGCAAAGGTCGAATTCGGCCCGAGATTTATGAGTCAAACCAGCCGGTGGCGAGAGGCAATTCGCGAGCCTACAATGCACGATTGATACAGTTCATTAATGACTTTCAGAATCGTATGGGTGTAAGTGGTGACCTGATAGCGATCGCATTAATTCACCCAGGTATTGTCGATTCAAAGCAAGGGGTGGCGGTAAATTCTCGATTTGAAATCTGGAACGAGCCCGTTGCGAATACCATCACAGAGGCGTTCAGTACTCAAGCCTTCGTGTTCCACGACGCACCTTGCCTTGCCTTGGGGGAAGTAAGGTATGGAGCTAATGGAAGTGCAAGTGTGAATACACCCGATGGCCGTCCGAAAACTCCTAAAAACTTTGTCTATGTGATAGTTGACGAAGGGGTAGGAGGATGCATCTTTATTGAGGGAAGGCCATACGCTGGGGCAAGTCTTAACGCGGGAGACCTGGGACATATCTTGTTGGACGATCATGGTCCACTTTGCCGGGCATGTGACCGTCCAGGATGTCTGGAAACCTACACAGGAAGGTATTGGATCGCGGAAGATATCCTTGCGCGGTATAGACGCCTGCGAGAGACGAAGTCAGCTAGTATTCAGGACTCTCCTTTCTCCAGGCGTCTCTCCTTCCTAGAGCCCGATAATGTAACTGTTGAAGACATAGCTAGCGGCACGCGTGAAGGCAACGACTATGTAGTTCCCGCCATCGAGCAAGCGGCAGATCGTTTAGGCATGGGGCTCGCTTACGCGCTTGACTACCTAAATCCGGAGGTCGTGATTCTAGGTGGTGCGTTGATGACAAAGGTCGACTTGTACTACGAATTGGCGATGCGAGCCACACAGCGGCGATGCCTTCCCATCGCATGGGAGAGCACCGCCTTTCGTCGAGCAGGTCTGGACCACGCTGAGCATTATGGTGCCATGGATCTCGCGTTGACGCGTATTCGTGCCGAATTGGGTCGATCCCACCGCCAGTCGACGGCATGATCCTGATCCCACAAATGAATTCTGCTCCAGCTATATGTCTGGAGCGGGTGTTGAACGATAATGGACTCGATACGTTGTTAAGGATTAGATCCGATGAGTACGAAGTTACGTCTCCGCAAGTAAGAGAGAGGTCAACGTGCTTGCAATAGGTTTAGATCTTGGAGGTCACGGCGTTAAGTCGGGGATCGTCCGGCTGGGAACCCTTGAGGTTAATCACTATGAGGACTTACGCTACAATGCCGCGAAATCCAATCGTGCCATCGCGAAAAGCGACATACCTAGAGCTGTACGGCTACAGGCAGTCATCGAATCTATACAACGTCTTATTCGTGTCGAGCCAACGGTCGGTGCGATCGGACTGGCCTCGACAGGCATCATTGACTCGGCCGCGGGAATCGTTCTAGACGACCAAGCCCCAGATTATGTTGGCACGGATTGGCTTTCGGAACTTCGCCAAAACTTCGGTAACGAGTTCTACTTCCATGTCGAGAATGATGCGAAGTGCGCGGTATGGGGCGAGTATGTAACGTGGAACAATCGTCCTGGTGAGCGAATTGAGCCTCCCAGCAGTCTTGTTCAATTGACCATAGGGTCGGGCATCGGCGCGGGTGTAGTTCTCAATGGCCAAATCCTGTCGGGGGCGAACTATGTCGCGGGTGAGTTTGGAAGCCTGCCATTTAGGTCTTGCGGAAGCAAAGATTCTGTGACCATAGAGTCAATTTCGGCTGCGCCTGGGTTATTGCGCAATGGGAAGTGCGATTCGTTGGTGCGCCTTAATGAGCTCTATTCTGTTGGGAACAAATCTGCAGTTTCAGCCGTAGCGCTCGGTGCTGAAGCTCTCGGGCATGGGTTGGCCGCCATTATCAATATTCTAGGTCCGGCTGCCGTTATTTTCAGCGGTGGTGTTGTTGATCTTGTTCCGTCGTATAAGAGTCTCATAATCGAACAAGCAAAGCCTTACTGTGAGCCGGCAGCACTTAAAGCTGTGAAGTTCGTGGAGGGGTCACTTGGAAGATTTGCTGGACTGGTGGGTGCAGGCAATCTGGCGCTGAGCGCCCGGCGCTCGGTTGGGTGAATAATGTACGCGAAAGAAGTACTGCAGGCAGTAATTTGGGATATTGACGATGTATTAGTCGACACATCTCGCACATATCATGAGTCTCGAGTAGCAGCTTTACATGTCATCGGGTTATCACCTGAACGTGTTCAGGAGGCTCTGGCCGTTTGGAATCGTTTATTCTGGTACTTTGACCAAGATGATCTCCGAGGGATTGTTTTAGCGTTAGCTCATGAGCTCGAGCTTGATCGCGAACATGTTGCGATGAACTTCGATCGTGTACAGGAGCAATACGACGCTGTTTGGAGTATTGGTATACCCCCGATAGGGGGGATGGCTGGGATCGTGTCTGGCCTTCATGCTTGCGGTGTACCACAGGCAGTGGTCTCCGGTGGAGATCCTGACTATCAAACCGAAAAGCTAAAGTCGGCGGGGCTGGACATCTATTTCAATCGGGATGCTATAGTTGTAGCGCCTTCAAATTCGGTACTCGCGAAACCTAATCCGGCTGGCATCTTGAAAGCATGTGCCGTTCTCAAGGTTGATGCTCGGCGGACGTTGTATATCGGTGACAGGATTAGTGATGTAATTGCTGCCAGGTTGGCAGGGTCAATACCTGTATATTTTGACCGAATTCCATCAGCCCCGGAGGTTCGGCGTGCGCCAGAGGCCGGTTCTCTCCTCCTCGAAAATCCACAGTACCGAGTGGTAGGTGTGGATGGTCTGAGGAACGTTTTAACGAAGCATTTTCCGTCATTATTCATATAATCAAGAAAGGCGAGAAGGAATGTATATTGGGATCGATAATGGAGGAACGTCGACGCGCGTCGCGGCGTTTGTTGAACCGAGTTCCGGTCATTACGAGGTAGTTGGACAGTTTGCTACCAAGGATGTATTTGATCAGCAGATCGAGGCGATTGTCAAGGTTATTAATGCGGGATCTTTCGCTGCAGTGAATGGCATCGGAATAGCCATCGGTGCACAAGTGGCCGTTGACGGAGCATCGGTCGTCGATTCGGTAAACCTCTCAGACTACGTGGGAAAGCCGGTCGTCGATGTGCTTAGCCGAGAATTTGGCTGTCCCGTACGTATGGCTCACGATGCGGTCTGTGGACTACTCGCGGAGAGGGCATTCGGACACCTTCGAGGTCAAGAACGATGTGCATATTTGACTGTATCAACTGGAACTGGCGTGGCTGTGCACATTGGCAAGGCCGAGGTAAGCCAGTCGTTCTCGATCGAGATGGGACATCAGATTATCGGTGGGAATTCGCTGGTGTGCTTGTGTGGTCAAATCGGCTGTCTGGAGACGATCACTGGTGGAAAGCAAATCGAGCTCCGGACAGGTAGACGTGCTGAAGAAATTAGCGATCTTGAGTTTTGGCGGGAGTTTACTGAGACGCTCGCTATCGGTTTGGTTAATCTCGCGCAATTAACACGCGTGGAAGCGGTCACTCTCAGTGGCGGCATCGGACTTCATAATGAATATCTTCGTTCTAATCTTCAGGGCGCAGTGAACAACTTGATCAGAGGAGTTTCACTTCAAGTTAGCTGGGCGACTCTTGGTGAGGCTGCCCCACTAGTAGGTGCGGCCCTGTTGCTCAGAACGCCAGAGGAGGGTATTCTCCATTGAGAAACGTGAGTTGATCTAAGCTTTCTCGGTGCCCGGGGCATCCCATCCCTCGTAAATAAGTCGGTAGGCCATACTAATATGACCCCCAGTGACGATGCTCGCCTCGAAGTTCTTCATGTACATTATTCGGAAACGTTCTCGATAATAGGTGCACAGGTAAGGACGCGCGATCGGCTTGTTTTGGCGGTCCTTGCGTCACTCGCCTTGCTGGCTATTGATACCTGGCTTCCGCAACAGCTTGGAATCGTAGTTGGCGGTGTCGCTCGGGAGAAGTTTGGAGTTGGCGCGACATTCGGCCCTGGATTGCTTACCGCCGTTCTATGGTCACTTTTCACTGTTTCGGTCATTAGATATTTTCAGTCGTGCGTCTACTTGGAGCGGCTGTACAGGTACGTTCATGCATTAGAGTCCGACCTCAGTCGTTTTTTTTCTGGGGTTCCATTTACGCGCGAGGGGGAATTCTACTTAAAAAAGTATCCGTGGTACTCGACGGTAATCTCGACCGTGTATTCATTTGCTCTGCCAATTGGCGTAGTGGTGGCAGTTGTCTTAAAATTGTTGGACGAGTTCTCTAACGTTGCCTCCGTGCCGGCGTTGATTGTGGATACGTCCCTCGGTTCAATAATTGTAACTGCTTCCATCCTGTATCTTGTGCATGTGGTGTTTACGCGGTGAGGTAGGCTGCAACCTTGTTCGGTAATCTCGGCTCCCGAAGTGCTCGCTAGGATAATGCTCCAGGTGCGTTTGCTAAAGCGAGGTCTTCACGGGAAGCGCTACATCTGGGGACGTGATGGTGTGCGCACGCCATCGTAACCTCGATTGACTTGATCACTGCTTGGTATGTCGGTGGTCAGGTGTGCCAGGAGACGACAGGCCTCGGCAACGGTAAGCGTGGTAGCCCTGGCCGTTTAGCGCCACTTTGCCCGTTCTGTAATGACGGCGAGGAAGGCGGGCCAGCATGACGAGCGTGATGCAGCGGTACCATTCTGCATTTCGGACCTTTGTATTCGTCGAGTCCGACTCGGTTTTTGACGCTTGGATAGTTATTCTCCGATGCACCGTCTGGCTCCTGCGACCCGGATTAGCCTTTCGCCGTGAGTGTCCTCGGTTCGTAGCAGAGGAAGAGCGCAAGTTCGGCGAGGTTGGCGATCGACCGGCAGATTAACAGCCAGTACTCCAAGCCGCACTTTCGCCGAGGAGTTTGCACTGCTGGACACGCATGGAGGGGCACCTTACGAGTAGCCACGTGTGTCCAATATGGATGCACGTGCTTGCGAATGGTGCGGATCTTGCGGGATGGGTGGCAGGCCTGGACGACCTGGTGGCGCGGTTCGCCGGCCGGTTTCGGGTGGAGCCGCGTCGGCGCGCCGGGGCTTACCTGCTGGGGTTGTTGTCGCCGTTGTCGGACAAGAACGGCAGGACGTTGGCGGAGGCGGCCGGGGAGAACACGCCCGACGGTATGCAGGGCCTGCTCAACGACGCGGCGTGGGACGCCGACGGCGTCCGCGACGACCTGCGCGGCTATGTCGCCCACCACCTGGGCGACCCGGACGGTGTTTGATCATCGACGAGAGCGGGTTCGTCAAAGAAGGGCAGCAAGTCTGCCGGGGTGCAGCGCCAGTAATCCGGCATCGCTGGGCGGACGGAGAACTGCCAGCTGGGCGTGTTTCTGGCGTATGCGTCCCAGCACGGACGGACGCTGATCGACCGGGAGCTGTACCTGCCGCAGACCTGGTGCGACGACACCGTACGCCGCGCCGAAGCCGCAGTGCCCCCGCATGCCGCGTTCGCGACCAAGCCGGCGCTCGGGCTGGGGATGCTGCGTCGGGCGCTGGACGCCGGGATCCCCGGCCCGGTGGGTGACAGCCGACGAAGCCTACGGCAAGTACGGCAAGTTCCGGTTCTGGCGACAGGCATGCCATATGCCCTACGCGCAGGCCGTGGCCTGCAACCAGAGGTTCCCGACCGAGGGCGGCAGCGCCCGCGCTGACACCCTCGCCCGCCTGGCCCCGGACGTCGCATGAAAGCGGCGCAGCTGCGGCGGCGGCGCCAAGGGCCCTCGCCTGTACGAGTGGGCGGTGGCCAGCCTGCCCGACACCGGCACCGCCGATCACGGGTTCACGCGATGGCTGCTGGTACGCCGCTCGATCACCGACCCGACCGAACTGGCCTACTACCTCTCCTACGGCCCGGATGGCACCGACCCCGAAGAACTGATCCGGGTCGCCGGCACCCGATGGGGATCGAGGAGTGCTTCCAGACGGCCAAGGGACAAAGTCGGGCTCGACCAGTACCAGGTCCGCCGCTACGACGCCTAGTACCGGCACATCACACTCGCCATGGCGGCCCACGCCTTCCTGTCCGTCACCGCCAAGAACGCAAAAGAGGCACTGCGACCGGGACGGACTCGTGCCCCTCAGCCTCGCCGAGGTCCGAGGGACTGAGTCGAAAATAAGCTGAGTCGAAAATAAGCTCACCCGGTGGGGTTGAGAGTGGCCTGGAACCCGAGTCGGTTCAGTTGGTCGAGTAGGCGTCTGGCCTGGCGTTCGGGGTTGACGCGGGTGAGGAAGTGCTCAGGGCCGAGGTCGTGGTAGTCAACCCCGTTGGTGATCATGTGCCATGTCGCAGTCAGGATGCTGTGGCCAAGGGCGACGAGTGCTCGTTTCTTGCCGCGGCGGCCGGCCAGGCGCCGGTATCGGGCCTGCAGGTAGGTGTTGCGTGTGCGCGCGGCACCGGCGGCGGCTTCGCCGAGGGCACCGCGCAGCCAGGAGTCGCCTTTGCGGGTGCCCGGCGGTCGGGAACCGGGTCATGTCCGCCCCGATCTCGGCGAAGATCACCTGGGCGATGCGGGTGCCGACGCCGGGGATGCCGTCCAGCCGCTGAACGATGGCGGCGAACGGTGCGATCTCGGCCACGATCCGCGCGGACAGGGCCTCTATCGCGGTGTCGGCGGCGTCGATGCGAGTCAACATGGCGCGGCAGATGAACGCGTGGTGCGCGCTGAACCGGCCGACCAGCGCCTCGCGCAGCGCCGGAAGCTTGGTGCGCATCCGGGCTCGGGCCATGTCAGCCAGCACATCGGCGTCGCGTTCACCGGCGATGAGCGCCTCGATCATCGCGCGGCTGGACACGCTCAGCGTGTGTGAAGTGACCGTGGACAGCTTGATCCCGGCGTCTTCCAGGACCTTCTCCAGACGCTGGATCTCACGGGTGCGTTCGTGCACGACCGTGGTGCGGTAGCGGGTGAGATCACGCAGCCTGCGGATGCGCGGCGGCGGAACGAAGCTGGGCCGGACCAGCCCGTGTTCGACCAGTTGCGCGATCCAGGCCGAATCGGCGACATCGGTCTTGCGGCCGGGGACGTTACGCATGTGCCGGGCGTTGAGCAGCTGGACATCGAATGCGTCCTCGAGCAGGTAGTAGACCGGCTTCCAGTAGTCACCAGTGGCTTCCATACCGACGACGGTCACTTCGTTGTCGGCCAGCCAGTCGCGCAGTCCCAGTAGTCCAGGTGTGGTGGTCGGGAATGTCCGCACCTGCTGGCTGCGCCGTCGTCCGTTCGGGATGCGTATGCATGCCTTCAGGTCCGCCTTGCCGATGTCCAGTCCCGCGCAGCGGGCCACCACCGTGTCCATCGCCTGTCCCTCCTCGCGCCGTTGCGACCCAGGGTCGGGCGGACCGGAGAGCCGCACAGGCGCAAGAGTCTGAGTCGCGTGCTCGAGGCAACAATCAAGGGGCACCTGTCGCGCGGCTCCAGCGTCCCGCTGTGTGACGGGATCGAAGCACCACAGTCCCACGACGTCACCGGACCGCCCTGCCACCGTTTTCAGCCCTACCAGGGCGGCCTGGCCAGGCCATCCCCGCTGTGTGACACAAACGGCTCAGGTGCACATTCGGTGGTGACCGTGCGTGGGGTCAGCTCAGCAGGATGCGATGGCGTAGCAGCGTGAAGCCGGCTCGGCCGTGCATCTGGCGCATGATCCGTTTCGTTTTGGTGTTCACGCCTTCGGTCCCGCCGTTGTGGTAGAGCAGGGTGACTGCCGCGTGGACGGTGTCGCGGTCCTGGACCAGGCCTCGGCTGAAGGAGTGCAGGCAGGGTAGTTGAGCGGCTCGGGCTTTCGTGATCCACGCGTCCAGTCGTTCGCTGTTGCCTTCCCGGGGCCGTAGGAGGTCGGCGAACGAGTGGATGAGTTCGGCCAGGTCGATCATCTCGGGGCAGCTGGCGGTGAGATCATCGCGGACTGCGCGCTGCTTGTCGGTTGAGGCCGTCCGGGCGGGTGAGCATGAGCCGGGCCAGGCGGCGGGGCGAGATGGACGGCCGGTCGCCTTCGACTCGGCCCTGGGTGATGTAGCGGATCGCAGCGGCAGGCGCGAACCCAGCCGTACTCACGGCGAGGTGGTCGGCGTGCGCCGCCCCCGAGCACGCCCGCGCTGCGCGCCCGATGGCGGCACGCCCCTATGCGGTGCTCGACCGGCACGTGCGCCATGTCGGCAAGGACCGCCTGGTCGCGTTCGACGCCAACCGGGTACTCCGTGCCGGCCCGCAGGGTCCGCCCGCGCCAGCTGGTCGAGGTCCGGGCTTTGACGCTCGGATCTCGATGGGTTCGGTGGCGGGCAGCGGATGGCAGGCCCTCGTTGGTGGCGCGTTTCGAGTTGATGGATGCCGGGTGGTTGTTGATCGAGCCGTTGATGCTGGTGGCGGCTACTGGACCGCTGCCGCAGCGGTGCGGGAGCGTTCAAACGAGATCCTGCGGCGGTTTAGGACCGGGTCGGCGTGGCGTGATGTTCTCGAGCGGTAGGATCCTGGCCCGATGGAGAGGACAAAACCAAGCCATCGCCAGACGCAGCCACAACAAACATCGCCACGGCTCTGCCCACGAGCGCTTAAGCACTACATGCCGCTGGACTACTAGCTCCTCGAATCACCTAACGGCAGGCAAACTCGAAAACCAATTTCATCACTCGCGTCATAGGGGGCCAAGCGACCCCTCTCTGTCAGGTTTGATCGCTCGACAGTGGTACGCCACGAGCCGCCCTTAACGACCCGCGGCCTTTGACCTAGCAGGTCGTCGGTATTATCATCGGTTCGCTTTGATGCATATGTAGTTTGACACCACTCCCACACATTGCCCACCGCGTCTTCAACTCCATGTACGCCACGCCCCAATGGGAACATTCCAACTGGGCACACGCGGTCGAGACTGTTGGCTGCCTCATCACCGACAAGTTTGATATTAGCACGGTCGGAAAGGTGCTCATCGCCCCATGGATACAAGGTCATTCGCCGCCCACGTGACGCGAATTCCCATTCCGCCTCGGTCGGCAGTCTGATCCCAGGCAGGCCTGTCTTTGCCGACAGCCAGCGACAGAAGGCTACTGCTTCATACCATGTCACCTCACATCGAGGGCAGGCCTGGTCGGCAGGCTCGGACCGTACTGGAGGAGTCGAGCCAGGCCGCATTCGCCACGCCATAGCTTCTGGCGAGAAAGCCCACCAATCTGGATTGGACCAACCATCAAGATCTTCGACGAATGAGTGATATTGAGCATTCGTTACCGGAAATTTCGACAACTGAAACCTGCCAATCCGCGACCGTGTCCTTTGCGTTGTCCGGCCAAGAGAAATGTAGCCCCCGTCGATTGGATCAGACCATCGAATGTCTGGAATTCCCAAGGCGGAAACTCCGATACCTTCTCTCGTGTCGCCCAGCACCCCCAGAACTTGTCCTGCTTCAAGTCGATTAAGGGGCGTCAGTGCGCCCGTTTCAATTAAATTCTTGAGCCAACCCAAGATCCTATTGTGGACAACATGGGACCGGCCTCGCTCGGGTGCTTGATCCACGCCGCATCCAGTGAGGCACAATCCAGCGAACAGCGCCATAGTCCACTCAATGTTTTGAGGGTCGGTGAGGCCATCGAGCGGCAGATCGACTGGAATAAGCTCGTCCAACAAGTCGTATAGTTGACGATATCGACCAGGGCCTGGCACAGACTCTCCGGCAGCTAGAATTAGAACTTCCCGCCATCGATCTGGATCCTCCCGTGCGTGAACTACAAGTTGTTCAGGAAAGAGCGGGTCCAAACAGAGATGACAGGCAGCCATGTACTCTTGAAAAGTGCGGTGGGGAAACCGATATACGTCTTCATCGTGGGCGACGAGAATGCCGGAACGGTCACGCAGCTCTTGTGCTAATGAAAAGGGATTGAATGCCACATCGTCAGTTGGGTCAGGCATTAGTGCTCTGTTTAAAACAAATGCAAGATGCTTAAACGTGATATCGGCGCTATCGCGCCCGGCGTCCATCGACATGTGGGCTTCATATGCTACTTGACAGAGTGCTGCGTGCAAATCCTCGGGTTTTATTCCATGACCAATGAAGGCAGCTAAGCTACTTGGCGAAGATTGAGTCTCTCCTGTCTGTGGGTTGAGTACGTTCTTTAGACCCTCCCAGTGAACTAGTAGTAAATTAGTAATCTCGCGGTAGAGCGCTGCCCGTCGATGCGGGAGCATGCCGCTCCCGTGACTATGAATTGACGCCATTAGTGAAAGCAGCAACGGACGTTGCGCCAAGTAGCCCAGGTCTTGACGTTGTGCGATCGCGCGCTTTAGTGAAACTTGCCGACCTCCTAGCTCCGGGCGCCGCCTGGCTAGCGCTGTGTACCATCGGTCAATATACGCATCAATTTGCCGTGTCTCAAAAGGTGCTATTTCCGCTTCGGCAAAGCCCGAAAGTTTCCAGTCCTGACTACGAAACGCATAAGTTCGCGTTGTCACAAGAATTCGGCAATCTGCGAATTCCTGAGAGAAGGATCGTATGCTGGCCAATACATCAAGGCGCCGTCTTTTCGCCTGTGGCACCTCATCCATCCCATCTAGTACGACAAAACATTTTCCAAGAAATAGTCGGCGCCTGAATTCGGGTACCAGCTCGCCGTAGTTAATTTCAATTGCCTTCAGCATATACTTGAGCAGCTGAAGACCCGCAAACTCATCGGACTGCTCACCTCTTGCCGCAAACTCCCTGAGATCGACGTAGATCGGAGTCATCGGTCCATGAGTCCATCCTGATCCCAATCCGATAAGTCCTAATCCCCCATTGAGAGTGGGGTCTAACTCCGCGGACGCGAGGCATAGTGCCACATACCGAGCTGCAGTGCTCTTTCCAGCTCCAGGGTCGCCCATCAGAACCAGTTGTTGCTCGGTCGCGATCATATCCGTGACCGAGATGGTTTTTCCAGGCAACTTGAACATTTGCTCGGTACTGGTCGGAGAGCTCCTGGCTGTTGTGTCGAGTGGAGTCCAAAGCCGTGGGAGATCCAACTCATCTTCGGCCATTTGGTCTATTGCACTGAGTGGCAGTGCGCTCAACCGATGTATCAGGCTCCTGAGGTAGCTCCGGTATACGGCCCTGGTCGTCGCAGGCATCTGGCCGAGATCGCGAGGTGGCGGCTGACCTTTCCGTAGGTGTTGAACGAGTTCCCGGCTAGCAGTTTCGCGTTCGCCTGTGAAGTCGACATATTGCAGGTCAATTATTGTTAACGGAATGTCGCACGGTTCAATTAGAACTGGAAAAATAATTTTGTCGTGATCCTGCGCGTAAAGAATTTCTTTTGCTACGAAGGCGGATTCCACCGCTCCCTTGGTCAAAATCAGCACCACAAAGTGGGCCGAATCAATCAATTCTTCGAGCTGGCGTGACCAGCCCTCCTTCGCCGCAGGGCTCAAGGCGAGATCATATGACACGTTGATCTTTTCGCCAGGCAACCCGTGAAGGTAATCGACGAGCCACTGAACGAATTCTTGACCGTCATCACGGGAGTAGCTCACAAAGAGCTGGATCATGGGCCCGTCCTATTGTGGGTGTTAAGCAACGTAGTGTAGCCGAGGGCGCCAGAAACGTTGCTCGATCTGCGCCCTCGCGGCGCGTCTGTATATTTGTACTATGAGCGGACGAAAGGTATAATTTGCCTTTATGGCATTGCTATCTATTAGATCGTAGGAGTTGGGTCACTACGTCACATCGCTCAACCGAGTCATTTTAAATAGTGATCGCTAGACCTAGACCTTTGAAGGCTGCGCCACGGTATAGTCATCAGCGTCGATTGCCCCGATCCGTCCGTGGAGGTTCACTGATGACGATGAACACTAGCGCCTTGACGTCCGAAGCGACGGTATCGCTCAATATTGCTAACATGTTTGAGTTCAACTCCAGGCACGCCCGAGACACTGATGACGAAAGTTTGTCCCGCGCCCGGAGGGCTAAAGAAAATTTTGGTGTATCGGCTGAAGCAGCTTTGTTTTGGGGAGGGGCAACGCGGAGGCGAATCGTGATTACGCCAGAGCCGCCAGACGCCGACTTCCTCCAAGAGATTCAGGAACTGCTCGGTGTTCAAATAGAGTCATTTTCGCCGAAACTTGTTACCGGCTGGGTGTGTCGCGACTTGATGCGTGACACAGCATGCCTGCAGAGACTGTTCGATATGCTCCAGAATGAGATCTCCTCCGTGCTTCCGTGGGGGTTTACGAGTGACCTTCTTCGGTTGCTGTCTCACCTTCAGGATTCCGGACTTTCGCTTATTTTAGAGGAGTCGAATCTTCCTTCGTCGGCGGCCAGTGTGGACTACCTGGATAGTAAGATCGGCTCAAGGTCAATTTTTGAACACGTCCATCATAAGGTTCCAGAGTTTTATGCAATTCCAGGTTATGCTTGCCAGAATTTGGATCTGGCAAAAGAACTAGCGAGTACTCTCTTAATCAGTGGATCTGATCCATTAGTGCTGAAATCTGATCGTGGGCACGGTGGTTCAGGCGTCAGGCTGCTGGACTCAATTGATTCGGCGGCACTCACATTTAGTGAAATCTTGACGACTGGAGACGGCATTTGGACGGACACTCCAGTATTGCTCGAGCGTGCCATAGGCGGTGGAACTAAGCCCGCTGTTCCAAATTTTAACGGAATTGTCGGAATGAACGGCGACATCCGTACGTGCGGCATCGGTCAGCTTAAGATTTCTGGCTTCGGGACCTACGTCGGAATGGAGTTCGGGGTAAACGTAGTGTCCGACGAGATGTTGGCATTAGCGGAGTTGGCTGGCCGCGCAGCAGGTGATTTAATGCGTGAGCTCGGTTATGCGGGATGGTACGATCTCGACTTTATATTGGATCCTTCAAGCGATAGGCTTTATGGATCCGAAATCAACGCTCGTCGTACTGGTGGTTCTGTTTGTATTGAGCTGGCAGACCAGTTGCTCGCCACTGACTGGCGAGCAACTATGCATGTGAGCTCTTATGAGCACGTAAAGATTAGGTCTAGTTTGGCTGGGTATACATATCTTCGCCCCGCATTCGCGGACGTCAGGAGGTCTTTAAGCGGGGATTGCGGGATTGTGCCAATCTTCACTCGATCAATTAGTCTTAAGTCGGCATATGTGGGCTACGTCATATATGCGCCAAGTCGTGCAATTGCGGCGGCAATCGATAATGAGATCAAGATGTTGTTGGGGAAATTATCTTAAGACTTTAGCTGCACGTGGCAGAAGCGGTCCGACCGAGGTTAAGCGGGGTCGCCGACAGGAAGACCAGGTAGTCCGACCAGTCGGCGAGCAGCTGTCCGAGCTGATGGGATCTTCTGCCACGGTTGCATAGGTAGTGGGCCTCGTCGACGATCACCAGGTCGAAGCGAGGGCTTGCTTTTGTCAGAGCTTCGAGCACACCTCCGGCGGCGCGCAGCGACTCGAGCGAGATCACGCCGTGGATTTGTGCGGGGTCGCCGTCTTCGAGGCGTTGGGCGAGCTCGGCCAGGTTTCGACGGGCGCAGCAGGTCGAGCCTGCGGTCAAAGCGCCGCTCCATTTCCGATTTCCATTTCAGGGTCAGCACTGCCGGTGCGACGACCAGGACTCGGTCGAGCGTGGCGCGTTGTTCTAGTGCCCCGTCACGCGGCCTTGATTGTGTAACCCGGCTCGCGAATGCGGGAGTTGGGTGCGAAGTTGGTCTTGGGTTGGGCGCGGTGGTTGCGCCATCGGACATAGGCGCCGATCGCTGCGTTCTGCTCGGCGTGGGACTGGTGGTCGGTGCCGTTGAGGGCGAAGTAGCGCAGTGCCGCGAACTCGCACTCGATCCAGTTCAACCACGAGGCGTAGGTCGGCAGGAACACCAGTTCCACCTGGTTGGCAGCGCACCACGCCTTCACGCTGGCGTGCTTGTGGGTGGAGAAGTTGTCGGCGATCAGGTACAGCTTCTGGCCCGGCCACCGGGCCCGCAGCGCCTTGAGCAGGCCGAGGAACTCCCGGGCGCGTTTGCGGTCCTTGATTCGGTAGAACACCTTTCCGCTGGCCAGGTCGAGGGCGGCCAGCATGTGCCGCACCCCTTCGGTGCGGGTGTAGGTCGCGGGCAGCCGGCGGGTCCGCCCGACCGGCCGCCACACCCTTCCGGCCCGGGGTAGGAGGTTGAGCGGCCCGAACTCGTCGACGCAGACCACCCGCCCGTCGGCGGGCGGGTGGTCGTAGAGGTCGAGGATCCGGCGGAGTTTGGCCTGGAAGTCGGGGTCGTTGGACGACTTCCACGTCTTGGTCGCCTGCCATGACACCCCGCCTTCGTGCAGGATGCGCCGCAGCGTCTCGCGGCTGACCGCGGCGACGAGGCGGCTGTCGATGAGGTGCCGGCGCAGCTTGGACAGCGACCAGGTCGAGAACGGCAGTTTCAGGAACCGGGGGTCGCACCAGGCGATCGTGACGATCTTCGCGCGGATGACGTCACTGATCTTCTTCGGTGGGCCCCCAGCCCATTTTGGGTCAAGCGCGTCGAACCCCCGCTCGTTGAACGCGTGGATCACGCCACGGACGTAGTCCGGGGTGACCCGCATCAGGTGCGCGATGTCGGCGGCCGGCTGGCCCTGGGCCGACATCAGCACCACGATCGACCTGCGCAGCTTGACCGGGTCCTTCGCGGTGCGCCCGATCCGCTGCAGCCGTTGACCCTCGGTCATCGTGATCGCCCGTACGAACACTTCCGGTGGACGAGCCATAGCCACCCCTGCAACCCGAGAAACAGTCGCAGCAAAGCCTGCCTCACCGGCTGCCGGAATCAGCGGATTACACGGCCAACCCCATGGGACGAGCCCCTAGTTCGCTCCAGATCAGGCCTGCTTCGATGGTTTTGCCGAGGCCGACTTCGTCGGCGATGAGGATCCGCCCCGACGAACCGTTGAGGATCTTGAGCGCGGGCTTGAACTGGTATGATCGGAACACTGTCTTGCTGTAGGCGAACGAGTAGAGGGTGTCGGTCAGCGGATGCGACAGCTTCGTCCACGTCAATGTCAGCGAAAGGTCCGCCGCACCGACCGGGTCTTGGGATAGCCAGAATTCGGGATCGCGGGGGTCGCCGACTTCCAGGCGCAGCGCCTGCTCGCTGTAGGTCTTGATCTCGCCTTGGACGTCGACGTGGTATTGGTAGCCCTCGCCTACTGCGGTGACGCGCTTGATGCGCCCGACGTGGCTGGCGCCTGCGGCGCGCACCATGTCCAGCGGCTTGAACTTGGCCCGGCCCGCGAACGGTCCTGCCTGGCCCCACAGCTGCTCGTGCAGCAGGTACGCGGCTACCAGGTGGCTGTCTTCGGTGTGTTTGCGTCGGGCGCTGTCGGTGCCGCGTGGCTGTCTGCCGGCGCCGGCGATCAGCACATGCCAGACACCTGCGTGCGCGAACGCGTAGGTGCCGCGGTGCAGCATCGACACGAACGGGCTCGACTCCACCGAGCGTGTCTCGACCGCTGCCTCGTTGATCACGTCGCGGTCGTTGTCGGGCACGGTGCCGACGACGAGGCAGGTGGCAGGTTTCAGCGCCCCGAGCCAGCCGTTTTCCACGTGTGGCGGCTCGTAGCGCAGATCATCCATCTTGGTTATCCCGTCGAGATATCGGCCCTTGCCACGTTTTGCGGTATTTCTCGCTATGCAGTGTCGCTGCCCTCGTGCAGTCTGGGCACCACCTGTAAGGAGGACGCAGACTGGCGGTCAGGACAGTGGCGGCGTCCTCCTCGATGCTTTGGCAGCGCGGGGCGGCTAAGACGACCACCTGGTGAGCAGCATGCAGCGGGTCAGGCGTTCGTCAACGTTCTTGGTCAGCCGCTTGAGCCCCAACGTCTCCAGTGTCACCCGGAACAGGACTTCCACGTTGTCCCAGCCGTGAGTCGACGCGACCCGTTCCAGCAGCGCAGCGATCTCGGCCGGGGGCACGTCGTCCAGTGCGCGCGGGCCGAGCCGGCGCACCTGCACGCTGGGCTGGGATGCCAGCCGGTACGTGCGTGGCTTGTTGCCGGCTTCACGTAGCGGGTTCTCTTCCACCAGCGTGCCGCGGCGCACCGCGAGCGTGATCGCCGAGTTCAGTGCGCTGGCGATGGACTTGCCTACGCGCTGGCCACCGGAACTGCGCACGTAGGCGGTGTGGATGCGGTCACCGAGCACTGGTCCTTCGGCGGTGACGATCGCGATGATCCCGTCGATCAGGTCCTGCTTGGATGCTTCCGCCGGTGACCGGACGCTGCCGAGGAACTCGTGGTAGGCGGGCAGGGTATTGGGTTGGTCAGCAACGGCCGCGACCATGGCCGGGTCTGGTTCTGGTTCGGCGTCGGTCGCCTCCAGCAGCGCCGCCTGCACCTCGGGCCCGAGATCGAGCTCGACGGTGGTCACCGTATCGAGGACCTGGGTGTCGGTCATGGGGATAGTTGCCACGACGGTGTCGAGCTGGACGGTGCTGGGCGCGGCGACTGTGACCTGTGGTGTGTCACGGGCGGACGTTTCCTGCCAACCGGTGTCGGTTACCGAGGCGTCGCCGATGAAGGGCTCTGTACGCAGGCCGTCAGGCACTTCCGCCTCGATGACCTCGGCGTCGTCGGTGTCGGTCGCGGCCGGTAGCGGATCAACCAAATCGACTGTGGGCTGGTCGCCGATCTCCTCCTCGGCGGTGGAGGTCCAGCCAGACGGGTGGATGTCCAGCTCCCGCAGGGTCGCCCAGAGGTCGGCCAGTGCAGCCGGCTCATCGACGTAGAACGCGGATTCGCGGATGCGGAAGAACCGCCACCCGCAACGCTCCAGGTTGCGCTGGCGGGCCAGGTCACGTTCGTAGGCGTCTGGGCCGTGCCAGGCGTCACCGTCGCACTCAACTGCCAGGCGCGCTTTGCCGCCGACGACCACAAGGTCGATGCGGTACGAGTCGACCTGGTACTGCGGCAGCACCGTGTACCCGCGGTCGATGAGCCGGTTGTAGACGCGCTGCTCGAACAGTGAATCGAACGGCTCCACCCGGCGGTCGTGCGGGGCGCCGCCGGAGATCGCCGCCGGCATCGCCGACGAGGCACGGCCGGTCACGCCGTAGCAGTAGTCGAGCAGCTGAAAGCGCATGTCTTCGGGGTTGCCGACGTCGGAGAGCCGGATCGAGTAGAATAGCTACATCTGGTCTTTGGCCCGGGATGCGGCGACGTTGTAGCGCTTGACGTAGTCGTCGCGGGTCAGCGAGATCAGGGTCCGGCCTGGTTCGATGGCGGCGACCATCGACAGGAACACCACGTCACGTTCGGAGCCTTGGAAGTCGGCCGAGTCGCCGCAGCGCAGGTCACGGGCTGCCCATTCGGCGGATGGGGGACCGCGAGATCCTTCCCGCACGCGCGGGGGGTCATCCCGTGCCCATGAACACCACCTGCAGTCGGCTGTTCTCCTCTCCGTGCACACGGGGTCATCCCTTGGCACCGGCGTCGTCCGGCTCTCTCCAGACCCCCACCCCCCGCAAACGCGGGGGTAATCCCTCGCCACGCAGGCCCACCACGGACGACACCAGCTGCTTCTCGCGAGCGCGGGGGTTAATCCCGGCACGGCGAACGAGTCGATCATGCGGTTGGTCGTCTACTTCTTCAGGTTCCGGCCGTGAGTTGCGTTCGCGGCCCGAGCCATGCGGTGCAGTCTGGCCCGGCAGGGACGGCGGAGAGGTCGAGTCCGATGCAGTTCGGGCCGGCGTGGGTGCGCTGGTGGAACATCCAGACGATGACGCCGAGAACCCGCAGGACTGAGACCTGTTCGGGGAGGCGAGCGGCGGTGTGAAGGCGGCGGAGTTGGTTGCGTAGCAGGCCGTCGTTGGTCTGGAGCTGGTGGTTGAGCGAGATCCATAACTGGTGGGGCGGCGGTTTTATCGCGCATTCGACGACCGCGTCGTGGACCGGGATGAGGCGTGGCCGCTTACGAGCGAGCAGTGTGCCTGCGAGGACCGGACCGATGCGGTGCTGTGCGGTGAGCAGGTGCCATGCCCGGTTGGCAGCGCTGCCATCGCGGACGAGTTCGAAGGCCTGAGCGGTGCCGAGGTCGACGTCGGTGGGGATGGCGCGCAGCTGCTCGGCCACCTGCCGGCCGAGGTCACCCTCAAGCAGGGCGATAGCGCCTTCGGCTGGGACGGTGACACTGAGTAGGCTCACCGCGGCGATGTCGGCTGCGGTGATCTGGTCGGGGTGCGGGTCGGTGCCGTCTGGTCGGCCGAGTGACTCGAATCGACTGCCGGTCCAGCCGCCGTAGTAGCAGCGCAGCGCCGAGACTGCGGCTGGATGTTCGACGATGGCGAGCAGATGCCTGTGGTTCATGGGAGCACGCCTCCTGAGTGGCGGGCCGGGGCGGCCACGCCGCCAGTGTGGGCAGACGCCGCAGGTGTCATTGAGCAGTTCCTCTTGCGGTCCGTTGTCGGTCATCGCGAGTTCGGCGATGGAGCGGCTTCGGCGTCGTCGGTCGATTGTTCGCGGGTCCAGGCGGTCCAGCCGCGGGCGGCGATGTTGCGCAGGGCGGGTACGTCGACGGCGATGATGGTCTGCCCGTCTGGGTAGACCAGGCCCCATCGGCACCAGGTGTTGAGGGTGTCGGTGACGATCGTGGAGATCTGTCGCGGGTTCGCCCCACCGGCGGCGGCAGTGATGAGCTCTTGTTCGCTGACGGTCCGCCGTTCGGCGAGCAGTGCGGCCATTGGCCTGCGGTAGCCGGGTTCGGCGACCGGCGGTGGTGGCGGTGTGGGATCGTGCCACGTGGCGCGGCTGGTGAGGTGCCACGCCTCGTGCTGTGGGCAGTGGTAGACCCGTAGTGCGGTGCCGCGCTGGCGGGAGCAGCGCAGCGCTACTGAGATGGCCCGGTCTTGGCTGGGGTAGGCGTTTTTTCCGCACGTGGCGCAGGTTCGTTTCATCGGCGCTTCACCTCGTACAGGGCAGTGGTGTCCGGTGGCCTGGGGTGGCCACCGGACGGTGGGTGGGGCTCAGAGGACCCAGTAGGCGGCGGGGGTGTTGGCGTCGAGGCCGACGCCGTCGATCTGGATGCGTCCGCCGGTGAGGGCGGCCTTGGATACGTCGAAGACGATCTTCCCGCTGGTTTTCTGGCCGGCAGCGAGGTCGGTGGCGTGCAGCTCGGGCTTGAACCCGATGGCGAACGCCTGCTCGAAGACGGTGCCGTCCTTGGCTACGAATTTGAAGTTGAACGGATTGGAGTGGTAGCTGCCCTGCTTGCAGACGGCGGTGACGTCGAGGACGAGGAAGACGCCCTTCTCGGGCTTGCTGCCGTACGAGCCGGGCTCTTTGGTGTGCTGCTTGGGGTTGGTGACGGTGACGTCGACGATGGTTTTGTCGCCGAGCAGCTCGTTGGTGAGGGTGATGGTCTGGCCGACCTTGCCGACGGCGGTGGTGGGCTCCGGGGCGGCTTGGACGCTGGTGCCGTCGCCGCCGGAGACCGTTGAGGAGGTGTCGCCGGTGCCGGCGCCGCAGGCCAGCATCGTGGCGGTGGCGAGGGTGGCGGCGACCGTCAGCAGGAGCTGCTTGCGGTTCATGAAGGTCCCTTTCGAGAGTCCGCGGGTGTCTGGTGTGCCGCTGGGCGGTTTCCGGAGCCCGTGAGACCGAGGAAGTCTGTGGAGTTAACTGGTAAACACTGGAAGAACGTGGAGGACGGTACAACCTCACCGCAAGGCGTGTCCAGCCTGTTGTGTCGTCGAAGAATCAGGGCAGGTCAACGCACAATCGGCACACCCGTTCCTGGCCGCTCGGGTGAACGCGGGGTCACTCATTCGGGCTGGCTGTTGCTGGGAAATGCTGGAATGCGGTACCGTGTCCCGCGTGACCACCGAAGCAGCGGAAGCTCTCGAACGACGGATCGATGAGCTGCGCACGGCAGTACGCCAGGCGGTTTCCGCCGGCGACGCCGAACGCGCCCGCGTGCTACGGGCAGAACTTCGCAGGGCCGAAAACGAGTGGGATCAGGCCCTCGAAGACATCGCCGAACAGCAAGCCGAAAAAGCGACCCCAGTCCGCCCGACGGCGCCGCTGCTGCCGCTACGAGAACAGGTCCACCAGGCACTCGTACTGCTCGGCGCACCGGCCGCCCCGAAGCTCATCATTGCCGTGCACGAGGCATTCCAGGTCGGCGAGATGGTCCCGGCCCGGCTGACCAGCCTGCGCCGCGACGAGGAACGATCCTTCCGGTCCGCGCCGAACTCGCGGCCTTGTTACCTGTGTCCAGCGCTGACCTATGACCTGCTCGCCCCGGCCCGTGGCCTGCTCGCTGTGTCGACGTGGCCGATGGAACGGCGCATCGTCGGACCGCTCAGCCCGCGGGTCGACTTCCTCACCTCCGCGATCCGGCTCGCCGAACACGTCGAACGGCTACCAAATCCGAGCCCTGCGGCGATCCGGCTGCTCTGGAGGTTCGCCGCGAACATCCCCGACGCCGCCGCCGGCCCCGACGGCACCAGCCCATCAGGCGTTCTACGTGCAGCTAAGGCCGAGTTGGAGATCCACGCTGACGCTGACCGGTCGCACCGCGAAGCGGCCGCCAAGCGCGCGAAGAAGCAGCTCGACAATGTTTCGCAACTGTTCGGCAGCCAGCTGCGCGAAGTCGGGGCAGCCGCGCAGTAACGCGGCCGCTACTCTCCTTACTTCTCCTGACGCTTCCCCCGCGAAGGAATCCGAGTGCAGAACGACACCGACACCCGCCTTCGGCGCCTGCGTGGTCCCGTGCAGCCCAAGCGGCACAACGCCCGCACGATCGCGGCGCTGACCAGCAACCCGGGCTGCGCCCGGCGCGGCGTGTGCGACGCCGCCGGTGTCGACAAGGACGCCCTCGCCGCCCGTGTCGGCTTCCCTGTCCGCGCCGGGCAGTCCCAGTTCGCGATCACCCGCGGCAACGCGTTTGAAGCCCAGGTCAAAGCCGACGGCTGCGCTGAGCTGCTGACCCTGCTGCGCGAGGTCCTGAACCTGGAGATCACCGAGGTCGGCTACACGAACCTCGACGAGGTTGGCGGGAATGACAGCCAGGATCTGCGCCACGCGCACTCACGCGCCACGCTGCTGGCCGCCGCGGCCGGCCGCGACGACGCCGGGACGCTGTTCGACCATCCGCTGCTGCGGATGGAGGTCGCCGGCAACGGCGTCTACCTCGAACCGGACCTGATCGCGTTCCAGTACGCGGGCATCTTCCACGTCATCGAGATCAAATCGTTTGCGGTGATCGACGGGCAGGCCGACGGCGGCAAGGTCGCCTCCGCCGCGATCCAGTCCGCGGTGTACGTCCACGCGCTGCGCAGACTGCTCGGCAGCGACGACGCGGTCTCCTCCGACATCGTGCTGGTCTGCCCGAAGGACTTCTCCAACAAGCCGTGCGCGACCAAGGTCGACGTACGCAAGCAGCTCATCGTGCTCAAGCATCAGCTCAACCGGCTCGCCGGCATCGACACCCTGCTCGACGCGTTGCCGCCCGCGGTCAGCTTGAACCTGGCCAAGGACGACGCCGACCGGCCCGTCCGCACCCCCGCGGAGCTTGTCGAGGCCCTCGGATGTATCCCGGCCCGTTACTCGCCGGAATGCCTCGCGAGTTGTGAACTGGCGTTCTTCTGCCGTGACGAGGCGGCGGGGGAGACCGCGGTGCTGGGCAAGAGTGTGCGGGAGGAGCTCGGCGGGGTCGACACGGTCGCCGCCGCGTTGGGGTTGGCCGCGGGGAGTCTGCTGCCCTCCGATGAGCAGGCGGAGATCACTGCGCTGCTGCGTGCTACCGCGCGCATCTACGGCGAGTCGGCGACCACGGCTGCGACCTCGGTGGGGTCCGCGCCGCTGCTCGCGCAGGCGGCAGCATGACCAGGCGCAACCAACCGACGACGAACGCGGTCGGCCGCGACGGCGTGAACAGGGCCGAGGTGACGGCGTGAGCGCCATCACCTCCTACGCCCGCGCGATGGCGGTCGCAGCGCAGGTTGCGCAGCCGATCGCTACCGTGCGCCACGTCCACATCGCCGACCGGCCGCTGGTGTTCGTGCCGCTGACCCTGGCCGGCGAGGCCAACGCGCCGCTGGCAGCTCTGGTCGGCAGCGACGAGCACGACCCGCAGTTGCTGATCGTGCCGCAGCCCCGCGACCGCGGCCAAAGGTTCGCGTTCGCTGCGCAGCTCGCTGACATCGTTGTCGCCTACCTCACGACGTTCTGCGGGGCAGCCGACGAGATCAAAGGCCAGGTCTGCTTCCGCGACGCGCCGCAGATCCTGGTGCCGAACCCGGCCGGGATCGGGTTCGTCAAACTGTTCGGCCGCTCCACCCGGTTCCGCAGCACCACCGGCCCGTACGCGGTGCCGGCGAGCGTGCCGCTGCTCGGCCGGTGGCTGACCTGGTTTGCCGAACGCGCCGAACACCCCGGCTCGGCGAACCTGCTTGCGATGACCGAGGTGTTGTCGATGCACTGGGCCACCGGGCAGAGCGCGGTCGAGGACGCGAACCTTGCCGCGCAGCTTGGCTGGATCAGCCCGCCGCCGGGGCGTACCGGCCCGCAGGCCGCGCGCGAGGCCGAAGACCCGCTGCTGTGGCCGCCGGCCGGTCCGACGACCGACCCGGTGTTCGACAACGAGATCCTCGCGCCGGCCATCCGCGCCTACAGCGGCACCGAGCCCGGATCCGCAGGCCAGGACCGGGCGGTCGAACGGCTCCGGCAGGTGCTGGGCAGCCAGCTCGAACCGACATGGCGGCTCATGTGGCGCGGCGTCGCCAAGCTGCGTGAGCTGACCGCTGGGGCGTCGGTGGAGGGCCGGTGGATCGAGGACCGGCTGCGGTTCACCAGCTTCAACGAGTACCTCGTCAACGGAGGGCTGCCGCAGGCCCGCCGCGACGGCGCCATCGCCGCCGCACGCCGGCTCAACCGGCTCGAACGTGCACAGCTCGCCTACGACGTTGCCCGCGCTTTCGACGACCCCCTGGTCATGGCCAACCACCGCGCCGCCGGCGAAGCGTTCCTCGGCACCGTCACCGACGTTGAGCGGGACCGGCGCGTCGAGAATGCCAAGGGCAACGCGGTCACCCGGCCGCTGATCGTCGTACGCACCGAGGACCCGGCGCTGATCGCACCCGGGGCCAAGGCGCGTGCCGTCAGCAGGCAGTCGCAGGACGCCGTCGTTTTCTCCATCGTCCGCCAGCCCGACGCGGTCGAGGTGTGCCTGGAGATCCAGAACGGGATGGGCCGGTCCAAGACCCCACCGCCCGGCACCGTGCCCGAGCCCGGCGAGACACTGATCTACACGGCAGTCCTCGCAGACAGCATCCCGTCACCCAAACTGCCCGACGCCGAAGACACCCCCTGGACCCACGGCGGGCCGCCCCAGCCATACGTGCCCAGCGACGACGACGCCACGGAGGTGTGGGAATGAGCGCCTTCGACCCGGCCACGCAGGCCGAACAGGTCATCCAGGCCGTGCTCGCTGACCTGCGCTCCGGCGCGCATCGTGGCGTGGTCGTCGACTCACCACCCGGCGCCGGCAAATCGACCCTGGTCGTACGGGCCGCCGCGGAACTCGCCACGACCGGCGAGCCGCTGATGATCGTCGCGCAGACCAACGAGCAGGTCGACGACCTCGTTGAACGGCTCGCTGCACCCCTCGCGGAGGCGATGCCAGGCGCGCGGATCGGGCGACTCAGCCGGGCGGGCTATGAGGCCCCGGTTCGTATCGCGGGGCTGCCCAACGTCGATGTCGACAGCGACCTAGCTGCATTGGGAGCGCCGGCGGTGACGATCTCGACGGCGGCGAAGTGGGCGCACGTCAAAGACCGCACCTGGCGGTGGGCGGTCGTCGACGAGGCGTACCAGATGCGCTCCGACGCGCTGCTGGCGATCGCACCGCGATTCGAACGGGCGCTGTTCGTCGGTGACCCCGGCCAGCTCGACCCGTTCTCGACCGTGGAGAACGACCGGTGGCGGGGCTTGTCCTGGGACCCGATGCAGAGTGCGGTCGCGGTGCTGCTGCGCAACAACACCGACGTGCCCGTGCACCACCTGCCGGTGTCGTGGCGGCTGCCGCACTCCGCGGAGAAGGTCGTCGCGGAGGCGTTCTACCCGTACACGGGCTTCCGGTCGGGGACTGGGCCGGGGGAGCGGCGGCTGACCTACGCGACGAAAGGGTTCGGGGACACCGCGCACGATCGGGTGTTGGAGCAGGCTGCAGAGACCGGCTGGGGGCTGCTCGAGCTGCCGGCGCGGCACACGATGCGCACCGACGCCGAGGCCGTGTCCGCGGTGGCGGAACTGGCGCGGCGGCTGCTGCAGCGCGGGACCAGCGCGCACTCCGAACGCGGGGTGCAGGCGGTGACTGCGCAGCGGATCGCGATCGGGGCGGCGCATCGAGACCAGGTCGCCGGCCTGCGGGCAGCGCTGGGAGATGCCGAGGTCACGGTTGACACAGCGAACCGGCTTCAGGGACGTGAGTACGACGTGACGTTCGTGTTGCACCCGCTGTCGGGCCGGCGCGACGCGACAGCGTTTCACCTGGAGGCGGGTCGGCTGTGTGTGCTTGCGTCGCGGCATCGGCATGCGTGCGTGATGGTGGCGCGGGCCGGGATCCGGGAGCTGCTGGACGCGCATCCGTCGAGCGAACCGGTGCACCTTGGCGAGCCGGTCAAGTTTCCGGATGGGTGGGCGGCCAATCAGACAGTCATGGCTCATCTGGAAGGCCATCGGGTACGCGCCTGACGGATGATCAAGTCAACACTGCGGGCCGCTGAGGAAGGGAGCCGAGGGTGAAAGAGACTGTCAAGGCTCGAGAACTCATGGTAGCTGCTCTAGTGTCTCGGATAGATTTCGTCCGCGTTACGCGTAGGCTGGGCGATTACGGGGAGGATCGCGATGAACGACGGCATCTGGAGCAGCGTCGCCCCGCGGCCTGTCCGAGCTTGGCGCGAAGCTGGAGGAGCTTGCTCCCGGCGGGCGTGGTCGGCGTCGTTGCTGCCAGCGGGATACCCCCATCCGTTCCGGCACAGACTCGCAATTACTCTGGACCGCGCGCCTTTATCCGGCTGCACCGGGTCAAACCGGGTGTGAACCTGGCTACTGCTGGTTGGGTGCGGGCGCCGGATGCACCAGTGGCCGGCTGTCGACTGGAGGTTCCACCGTGGCTGGATCCTGGCTGTTCGGCTATGGCATCGCCACCCATCTCGGGGTCGCCAAGAACACAGTACGCAGCTCGATCGCCGAAATGGGCATGTCAGCCCACAAGCTTGACTTCCTCTGGAAGTTCCAGGCCAGCGAGGTCGACGAGTGGGTCCGTAGCGGTGGTGCAGCGTCATCGAGCAAGCATGCGATACCGACTGACCGATCGTCGGCCCGCTGACACGGCGAAGGTGTCGGTGGGCCATCGTATCCTGAGCGACTTGTTTGAAACCGGAAGGAGGTGCCCCGTGGGGGAAGCGATAACGCCCGTCTCGCGCTACCGACTCTCGTTCAGCGTCGGTGGGCTCTTCCTGGGCGCGGCATCTATCGCGGCGCCTCTTTACTTTCAGAGCCGGGACTGGCAGGCGGTGCGGGCGGCGATCGACGCGAGTAACCTCCTTCAGGCCCGTACGGTGGCATCCGGGCGGCGGCTCAGCCGCGAACTCGTCCAGCGGCTCGCCGAGCTGACAGATGACGAGCTTGAGCTGTTGATCGATGCGACGGCGACGGAGCGTGGCCACGTGATGTGGGTGGCGGCATGCCGTCGATACGAGCTGGTTGGGGAGTTTGCTGAGGAAGTCGTCCGCGAGCGATTCCTTCTACTGACCCCCATGCTGCTGCCCGAGCACTTCGTGTCATTCGTGCAGGCGAAGTCGATGTGGCATGAGGAGCTATCGATGCTCGCTGATTCGACGCTGCGCAAGCTCCGCACGACCGTGTACCTGATGCTCCGTGAAGCGGGCCTTTTGTCGAAGGCGGGTGAGATCTTGCCGTGCGTATTGTCGCCGCGGGTTGCCGAGGCGCTCCGGAGGCGGCGGCCGAGCGACGTGCGGTTCTTCCCGACGACTGCCGCGATGACAGGGGGTGGACGATGACGCGTGCAGAGCTTTCCAAGCAGGAAGAGCATCTGTTCGCAGTGCTCAGCGGTAGGCGGTTCCTTCAGATGGAGGGCCTGAGCAACGAGGTGCCGTTCTTCATCTACCCATACGACCCTGAGGACGCGATTGAGGTCGCCAAGTCGAAGAAGCGCATCAAGAACCGGCTGGCAAACAAGGGCATCGAGGTTTGTGAGATCAACATCTATGACCTGTCGGTGGAGATCCTGAAGGAGCGCGGGGTCTGGGATCGTCTGCTCGCGTTTGAACCCGAGCAGGACAAGGCCGACTTCCGCGAGCTGCTTCAGGGGATGCTCGATCCGGAGCTCCACATCGCGCCCGCGATCCGCGCCAAGCTCGCCAAAGGCAACTTCGACGTCTTCTTCCTCACCGGCATCGGCGAGGTCTTCCCGTACATCCGCTCGCACAACGTGCTGAACAACCTGCAGAGCGTGGTGACGGGCAAGCCGATGCTGATGTTCTTCCCTGGCCGGTACGAGCAGTCCGACACGTTGGGCTCGTCGCTCGTGCTGTTCGGCCGGCTGAAAGACGACCAGTACTACCGAGCCAAGAACATCTTGGAACAGGAGGCGTGACTTGATGCACCTGAATACGATCTTCGCCAAGGACGTGCAGCGTCCGATCGAAGGAGTCATCAAGGCGGACGACGCCGCGCACCTTGGCATAGAGGTCGACGAGTATGTCCTGACTAACGAGGCCGCCAAGGGCCTGGACATGCTGCTTGAGGCATACACGAACTACACCAACGCCAACGGCGTGTGGATCTCGGGTTTCTTCGGTTCCGGTAAGTCGCACCTGCTCAAGATGCTCGCTCACTTGCTCGGTGACGTGGAGGGGCAGGACTTTCCGCGCGAGCAGGTCTCGGCGAGCTTCCGCGCCAAGGCGCATGACGCGTTCCTGCCGGCGCTGTTGACCAAGGCTGACCGCATTCCGGCCAAGAGCCTGCTGTTCAATATCGACCAGAAGGCCACGCTCATTACGAAGGACCAGACTGACGCCCTGCTGAAGGTGTTCGTCAAGGTCTTCGACGAGTGCCGAGGCTACTTCGGCAACCAGGGTCACGTCGCCCGGTTCGAGCGCGACCTTGACAACCGCGGCCAGTACGAGGCGTTCAAGGCCGCGTACGCGCGTATCTCGGGTCGCGACTGGGTGCGGGGCCGTGAGGAAGGCGTGCTCGAGGAGGGCAACGTGGCTAAGGCATACGCCGAGGTCACCGGCCACACCGAGGGCGCGCCAACCAACATCCTGACGAAGTACCGCAACGACTACTCGGTGTCGATCGAGGACTTCGCCGACGAAGTGAGGGCCTGGCTCGACAAGCAGGCGTCTGGCTTCCGTTTGAACTTCTACGTCGATGAGGTCGGCCAGTTCATCGGGTCGAACACCCACCTGATGCTCAACCTCCAGACGATCGCCGAGTCGCTGAACACCAAGTGCCAGGGCCGGGCGTGGGTGTTCGTCACCTCCCAGGAGGACATGGATAAGGTCGTCGGTGACCGCACGAAGCAGCAGGGCAACGATTTCTCCAAGATCCAGGCCCGCTTCAAGACCCGCGTGAAGCTCACCAGCGCCGATGTCGAGGAGGTCATTCGCAAGCGCCTGCTCGAGAAGAACGACGCGGGCGCGGCGGAACTGCGCACGATCTATGCGGCGGAGTCGGCGAACTTCAAGACGCTGTTCGACTTCGTGGAGGGCGCGAAGACGTACCGCAACTACACCAACGAGGCGCACTTCGTCGGCACCTACCCGTTCGTCAGCTACCAGTTCCCGCTGTTCCAGGCGGCGATCGAGGGCATCTCGGACCACAACGTGTTCGAGGGCCGCAACAGCTCGGTCGGCGAGCGTTCCATGCTCGGCGTCGTGCAGCAGGTGGCCAAGGACATTGGTGATGTCGAGGTCGGCAGACTTGCGACGTTTGACCGCATGTTTGCGGGCATTCGCGCGTCCCTGAAGGCCGCTGCGCAGCGCGCCATCGATCGTTCTGAACGAGACCTCCCCGATCCTGAGTCCGAAACGACGAAGCTTGCTGTGCGCCTGCTCAAGGCGCTATTCCTCGTGAAGTATGTCGAGAGCTTCCAGGCCACGCCGCGCAACCTGACCGTACTCGTTTACGACCGGTTCGGGCTCGACCTGCCCGCCCTGTCGAAGCAGGTACAGGAGGCCCTGACCCTGCTGGAGACGCAGACCTACATCCAGCGCAACGGCAACGTCTACGAGTACCTGACCAACGAAGAGCAGGTCATCGAACAAGAGATCAAGAACGTCGACATCGACGCCTCCGAGGTCTCCAGCCGCCTGTGCAAGATCCTCTCTGGCGATGTCATCAAGACCAGCAAGCTGCGGTACGCCAAGAACGGGCAGGACTTCGCCTTCGGGTACAAGCTCGACGACCAGGTTTACGGCCAGCAGCGCGAACTCGCGGTGCACTTCATCACGCCGGAGTACCCGTACGGTCCCGAGGAAACCCGGATGCACAGCGCCGGCAAGGATGAGCTGCGCGTCATCCTAGAATCCGACGCGCGGGCACTGTCTGATCTGCGACTGCTCATCAAGACCGAGAAGTACACCAAGCACAAGCAGAAGACTTCGCTATCGGCGATCGAGGAGCAGATCCTACGCTCTAAGGCCACACAAAACGTCGAACGCGAGAAGGAACTCGTCGAGCGCATCCGCCGCGCCGTCGGTAAGGCAGCTCTCGTCATCAACGCTGCCGACGTGACTTCCACGTCCCAGGACGCGATCACCCGCGTGACCGACGGGTTCCAGGACCTCATCAGCCGCGCCTACACCCAGCTCAGCCTGCTCGGCGGCACGACCTACAGTGAGCAGCAGGTGGCCGCGTTCGCTAACCCCGATCAGTCGGGCATGATCGACGATCCGTCACTGTCGAAGCTCGCGGTGCCGGGAGACGAGGTGCTCTCGTTTGTGCTGCAACGAGACCGGCTCGGCGAGCAGGTTACGGTCAAGAAGATCGTCGACGCATTCCAGGCTAAGCCCTACGGCTGGGATCTTGCCTCGACCGAGGTCGTCATCGCCTGGCTCATCGGCACCTCGAAGATCACCCTCGCCGTGGACGGTAATGCCCTCAAGCGTAGCGAGGTCGCCGCGGTGCTGCGCAATACGCAGAAGCACTCCCACGCGGTGGTTGCCCCGCAGAAGGTGTTCGACGAGCGCAAGGTCGCCACGTTCCGCAAGTTCTGCACCAACTTCTTCGACGAGGCGACTGCCCCGAAAGACCCGCTGGAGCTGGCCCGGCACGGCAGCGACAAGCTGCGCGGCAAGCTCGACGAACTCAGAGCGCGGGTGACCGGCTCGAAGTACCCATTTGTCGAGCAGTTGGCCGCACCTATCGCCCTGCTCGAACAGGCTGTCGGCAAGCCCGACGAGTGGTACCTGACTGCATTCGGCCTTGGCGACGAGCTGCTCGACGCCAAGGAATCGGTGATCGACCCCATCCAGTCGTTCCTCAACGGTGGCCAGGGCGCCATCTACGACGATGCGGTCGCGCTGCTCGCGGCGAACGCGAACAACCTCAGCTACCTGCCCGTGGGAAGCGACGCCGATGTAAAGCGGTTGCTGGACGACCCCGATGCGTTCCGCGGGAACCGTATGACGCAGCTCAAGCAGGCCGTAGAGGCGTTCAGTAAGCAGATCGACGAGGCACTTGCGACCAACCGTGCCGCGGTGGTTGAGGGTCTCGAGGGCCGCAAGTCAGAGGTCCTCGGTAGCGCCTACTACGGCAACGCCACCGAGGAAGCGCAGGAGCGCGTCGTTCGCACGATCGACGGGATCGTTGCCCGAGTTGGCAGCGAGAGGCAGATCGCGCTCATCCGCGAACAGGGGAACAGCTTCGAGAAGACTGTCTACCCGTCGCTGCTCGACCAGCTCGCATCGTCCGCCCAGCGGACCGGTGGCACCGACCCCGAGCCCAAGCCCGTGAAGCAGACTGTTTCGGTTAAGACGATCGCCGTGCCAGGTGCCCACGGCGTGTTGGAGAGCCCTGAGGACGTCGACCGATACCTCGACGCCCTCCGCAGCGCACTGCTGTCCACGCTCAACGACGGAAAGCGAATCGCACTCTGATGGAAACTGCTCCGCTGAAGTCATTCGCCACCTGGGCGCGTACCGCACTCATCCGTGAAGTGACCGCCCGCATCGCCGTGGTACTGGCCCCGGCATCGCCGGAGCGCGTTGAGCAGTCGGACGCCGTCGCCGCCCTCGAGAAGGCCGTCAGCGCCGCAGGTGTTGGCGAGTCGGGTCGTGCCGCAGTGGCGGACAAGGTTGCCTACACCTGGTTCAACCGCATCGTCGCGCTGCGCTTCATGGACGCCAACGGCTACACCGGCGTCGGCGTCGTCTCACCCGAACGCGGTCGCGAGAGCGGCCAGCCCGAAGTGCTCGCCGAAGCCAAGCGCGGGAACATTGACACCACGGTCGTGACCAAGACGCGCACCATTGAGGCGGTTACGGGCCTGCTCAACGGCACGCGTCGCAGCGAGGACCCCCAGGGCGAGGCGTACGCGCTTCTGCTTGCCGAGTATTGCCGCCACTGGAACCGCTCGATGCCGTTCATGTTCGAACGCGAGGGTGACTTCACGGAGCTGCTCATTCCCGCGAACCTGCTCGCCGACGACTCCGTGCTGACCCGTGTGGTGGCTGTTCTTACCGAGGAAGTCTGTCGGGACGTCGAGGTTATCGGCTGGCTGTACCAGCTCTACATCTCCGAGCGGAAGGACGAGATCTTCGCCGGATTCAAGAAGAACAAGAAGGCTGGCGCCGCCGAGATTCCCGCCGCCACACAGCTCTTCACCCCGCACTGGATCGTCCGCTACCTCGTCGAGAACTCCCTCGGACGCCTCTGGATGCTTAACCGACCCACCTCACGCCTTACCGAGCAGATGGATTACTACATCAAGGTGGTCGACGAGGATACCGATTACATAAAAGTCGCCAGCCCCGAAGAGCTGAAGATTATCGACCCCGCGTGCGGCTCCGGCCACATGCTCACCTATGCCTTTGACCTGCTGTACGCGATCTACGAGGAAGAGGGTTACGCGCCGTCCGACATCCCCAATCTGATTCTCGCCAATAACCTGTACGGTACCGAAATCGACCCCCGTGCCGGCGCACTTGCCGCGTTCGCCCTGACGATGAAGGCCCGCGCCCGCCAGCGTACATTCTTCGCCAAGAAGGTCCAGCCGAACATCGGTGTGCTCGAACCCATCTCTTTTACGCCTACCGAGCTCGATACCCTTGCTACGCGTGATGGTGACCGAGCCGTAGAGGAGACGTTCTGGAACCAGTTTGAGCACGTCGACGTTTATGGCTCGCTCATTCGGCCGGATGAGGATCTGATCGAGGTACTCAGACAGCACGTCGATGCAGCATTGCCGGACGGCAACGATCTCCTAGGAAATGAGCTAGGCTCACGTGCGCGGAGGGTGGTGCTCCAGGCGGAGTTTCTGTCTTCTCGTTACCACGTCGTGGTCGCGAATCCCCCTTACATGGGATCTGGAAACATGGGTCCAGATCTGGCCGCATGGGCGAGGAAAGAATGGCCGTCAAGCAAGGCAGACCTGTTCACCATGTTTATCGAACGGTCTCTTGATGCGGTAGAGCCTCGTGGCTATGTGGCCATGATTTCTATGCAGAGCTGGATGTTCTTGTCGACCTTCGAAGAGTTCCGCGAACAGGTGCTCCAATCGTCGTCGATAATTTCGATGGCTCATCTTGGGCCTGGGGCGTTCGACACTATCGGAGGCGAAGTCGTCGCGACTGCTGCGTTCGTTCTCAGGACCGCCACCACGGATACAGACAAAGTGGGGGTATATTTCCGCCTCGTTGATACTCCTTCGAAGAGCAAGAGCAGTTCTTTCCTGGCAGCTTCACGCACCCACGAGACAGGCGGTATCCGCTTCGAGGCCGCGCCATCTGAGTTTAGCTCGATCCCTGGCTCGCCTATTGCCTACTGGTTGTCTCCCGCCATAAGGAGAGCGTTTGAACGGGCAACCTTCCTCGGCGAGGTAGCCAGCATCCGAGAGGGGATCAACACAGGTAACAACGCCCTCTTCCTGCGTCGATGGTGGGAGGTCAGTCGAGGTCGGATCTCGTTCGATCGCACGCAAAACGGGGAGCCGTCGGAGCGATGGGTACCACACAAAAAGGGCGGTGCCTTCAGGCGGTGGGCTGGTAACGAAGAGTACGTTCTGGACTGGGGCAGGGAAGGCGCCGACATTCACGCCTACCACGGGGTCCCTCTATCGACAAACGGTGCGCCGATGAGGGGAAAGGCATACTTCTTCCAGCCTTCGCTCTCGTGGAGTCGGATCAGCACCTCCGACTTCTCGATCCGGGAGTATCCGGCTGGGTTCTCGTACGATTCGACGGCCCCTTCCGTCTTCAGTTATGAACAACACCGCAAACTGCTACTTGGCTTGCTGAACAGCGTCGTGGTGGGACACCTGTTGCACGCGATGAGTCCGACGTTGGACTATCGGATCACTGCTCTGAGCAGAGTGCCGCTCCCTGCCGGCTGGAAGGAGATGGATGTCACGCGCATTCGTCGGCTGGAAGAGTTGGCGCGCTCGGACTGGAATGACTACGAGATTTCCTGGCATTTCGCGGGCTTGCCGTGGATCCCGGAAGATCGGGAGCCTAAGCGGATCTCGGATCACTGGGACCAGGTGCTGCACGCGAGGGAGTCACTCACGGCGGAGGTGCGGGCTCTCGAGAACGAAAACAACCGGACCTTCTTGGATGCGTACGGCCTGCTCGGCGAGTTCGACATAACGGTTCCGGAGGAGCGAGTCGCTCTTGGGGCAAATGCTAGGTGGCGCTTTCCCGATGTGCAGGACAGAAGCGTTACGCGGAAGCTGGCGTTAGCCGATGCAGCGCGCGACCTGTGTTCCTATGCGGTGGCATGCATGTTCGGTCGCTACAGCCTTGACGAGCCGTGGCTCATCCTCGCGAACCAGGGAGATACGCTGCAGGACTATCTCGCCAAAGTTCCGAGCCCGTCGTTCTTTCCCGACGGGGACAATGTGATCCCGATCGTCGACGGCGACTGGTTCGAGGACGACATTGTGGCGCGGTTCCGGCAGTTCCTGCGGGTCGCGTTCGGCGATCAGCACTTTGAGGAGAACCTGCGGTTCGTTACTGAAGCGCTCGGCGTGAGGGACTTGCGCGACTACTTCGTGAAGTCGTTCTACAAGGACCACGTACAGCGGTACAAGAAGCGCCCGATCTACTGGTTGTTCTCCAGCCCTCAGGGTTCGTTCAACGCACTGATCTACATGCACCGCTACACGCCGTCAACGGTATCGACGGTACTGAACGAGTACTTGCGTGAGTTCAAGGCGAAGTTAGAGACCAGCCGCCAGCACCATGAGCGCCTGGCAGCCGGTGCGAGCACGCCGCGGCAGCAAGCTGCTGCGCAGAAGGAGGTCGACCGCCTGCGCAGAGTGCTGCTCGAACTCGGCGAGTACGAGCACGACGTGCTGTACCCGCTTGCGACCCAGCAGGTACATATCGACCTTGATGATGGCGTGAAGGTCAATTATCCGAAATTCGGTGCCGCGCTGAAGAAGATCCCCGGCCTTGAGGCAAGCGATGAGTGAGGCATCCGCAGTCCGACCTCATCTGGAGCGTCGCTTTGAGACGCAACGGGTGGTGTTCTGGCACGATCCCGATGGCGAGTATGCCGCCGACCTTGACTCGCTCGGCCTGGAGAGTGTCGAGATCGTGCGTGTTGCCAACGACGAGTACGCTATCAAGCACCGCCTGCTGCACCTGAGGTCCGAGGCGAAGTTCCTCGTCTACCGTTCAGGCGCCGTGCCAACAGGGGTCGGCAACTGGCTGCTCGACTTGGAACTGGCTTACGGGGTGTTCACCGCGGACTGGACCTCGCTGGTGCACAAGGAACTCGGGCTCACCGCCGACGGCATCGGTGAGGTCATACAGGCACACGAGAAATTCTTCCGGGCGACCAAACGCGTACAGAGCCTCAAGAAGCTGCTCGACGCTAACGACGACGCGCGGTTGCTTCGGGCCAAGATGTCGGCCGTATTGCTCGGTTTAGGCGAGCACAGCCTGCTGGAGATCACCCGCGCCCTGCTGATAGAGAACGCCAGCGGTGTCGGCGCCAAGTACGGCGCTCTAGTCGACTACGGCCTCGACGAGTTTTACTGGCACGGCGTGGGCTCCATCTACGGCTATACATCGCCGAACCCGAGCATCGACGACTTCGTGCTCTGGGTGTTCCGGCAGGCCATCGCCGGGTTCAAGTTCGACCGTCCCGGCGGCTTGCGCAACATTCAGCTCGACTTCGCTAGCCTGCGCAACGATCGGCGCAGTCAGGAGGCGCTGACCATCCTCGCGAAGCGCGCGGCGGGCGACCTGGATTACGCCAGCACGATCGAGGACGCGAGCTTCCGCCAGCTGCTGGGCAACGACCTGTTCGAGGAGATCGATCGCAAGATCATCAGTGATCTCGCGCGTGCGGTCGTCGAGCGAACTGTCACCGCCCGCGAGGTTACAGAGGTCATCCGGAGCCGCCAGAGTAGCATTTGGATCGATGACTACCGCAAGTTGTACGCCGCGATCGGCAGCGCCTCCGACCTATTGACCACGCTGGGCGCGCTGAACGTCTCGATGCAGTCTTTTGACGAAGGACTGGAGCGCTATCGGCAGGACTGGTTCCGCATCGACCAGCTCTACCGCCAGTTCATCTACGCTGCCCGGACGGTGCCGGCTGAGTACTCCCGCGTCCTGGAGGCACTGCGCGCCCAGGTCGAGAAGTTCTACGTGAACAAGTTCATCTACGACCTAGGGAAGGCCTGGCAGCAGCAGGTTGATGGCGTGGACCGGTGGTGGTCTGCTGTGCTCCGACTGCAGACGTCGTTCTTCACCGATCACGTTGCGCCGATTATCCGCGATGGCCGGCGCAAGGCCGTCGTCGTCATTTCCGACGCCCTACGGTACGAGGTCGCCGAGGAACTCGGCTCACGCATCCGCCAGGAGGACAAGTTCGACGCGACGCTCGATGCCATGCTCGGTGTGCTGCCGAGCTACACCCAGCTCGGGATGGCTGCGCTGCTGCCGCACAGCACGATCGGGCACTCCAAAGACGGCGATCCCGTCCTCGTCGACGGCCAGCGCTCGGATGGCACCGCGAACCGCAGCAAGGTCCTCGACGCTGTGGGAGGGAGGGCGGTCCAGGCTGAGGATGTGTTCTCGCTGACCCGGGACGAGGTCCGAGAGCTGTACCAGCAGCACCAGGTGCTGTACGTCTACCACAACCGCATCGACGCGACCGGCGACAAGGCAGGGACCGAACGCCAGGTCTTCGAGGCGACGGAGGACACACTTCGTGAACTGGTCGATCTGGTCAAGCGGCTGACGAACGCGAACGCAACGAACATTCTAATCACTGCTGATCACGGCTTCCTGTTTCGGGACACGGCGCTCGCAGACTCGTCCTACTTGTCGACGCTGCCGCAAGGTGACGAAATCAAGATCACCAATCGCCGATATGTTCTCGGTCGCGGGCTGAAGGAGGACCCTGCCTTCAAGTCCTTCACGTCAGCGCAGCTTGGGCTTGACAGTGACCTGGACGTGCTGATTCCGAAGTCGATTCATCGCCTGCGGCTTCCTGGCGCTGGCTCACGTTTCGTTCACGGTGGCGCGTCCTTGCAAGAGATTGTCGTGCCGGTGCTGGCAATTAACAAGAAGCGCAAGAGCGACACCCGTCTGGTCAATGTCGAGGTGCTGCCCGAGTCGGACAAGATCACCACAGGGCAGTTGGTGATCAAGCTGTTCCAGTCCGAGCCGGTCAGCGAGAAGGTCCAAGCCCGCACCGTCCGTGCTGGGCTCTACGTTGGGGAGACCCTCATCTCGAACCAGCCCGAGCTGGTCTTAGACCAGGAGTCGACCGACAAGCGGGACCGCTACCAAAGTGCGCACATGCTGCTCAGCCAGGACGCGAATGGCTACAACAACCGGGTTGTGGAGTTCCGGCTCGAGGAGCGGATTCCCAACACCAACCAGTGGCGCGTTTACGCCAAGGCGACATACACGCTGAAGCGCTCGTTCGCTTCGGACTTCGACATCTAGGGAGGGTGTGACCGTGAGTGCGACAGACCAGGAAGCGCCCGTGACCGAGGTGCCAACCCAGAGCGCGCTGGATCGCAAGATCAACCGACTTTTCCCGGGCGTGGTCGTGCGAAAGGACTTGGTGAAAGCCGTCAAGGGCAACGCCATCGTGCCGTCCTACGTGCTGGAGTACCTGCTCGGTCAGTACGCTGCATCCGATGACGACGCCACCATCCAGGTGGGCATCGACACGGTGCGCAGGATCCTCGCCGACCACTACGTGCACCGGAACCAGTCCGAGCTGGTGAAGTCCACCATCCGCGAGCGCGGGCGGCATCGGATCATCGACAAGGTGACGGCGACGCTCAACGAGAAGGATGACGTCTACCAGGCCGAGTTCGCCAACCTCGGCATCAAGGGCGTGCTCGTCGAGCCCGCGACGATCAAGGCGCACCCGAAGCTGCTCGTCGGCGGGGTGTGGTGCATCTGCGACATCGAGTACTTCCACAGCGAGGATGCGCGGGTGGCGCCGTGGATTCTCGGGTCGATCAAGCCCATCCAGATGTCTAACTTCGACTTCGATAGTTATCTATCAGCTCGGCGCGAGTTCACCACCGACGAGTGGATCGACCTGCTGGTGCAGTCCATCGGCTTCAACCCCGAGCTGTTCGGCCGGCGTGCCAAGCTCATCCAACTCGTGCGGCTCATCCCGTTCGTCGAGCGCAACTACAACCTAGTCGAGCTCGGGCCAAAGGGCACCGGCAAGTCGCACATCTTCTCGGAGTTCTCGCCCCACGGCATGCTCATCTCCGGCGGTGAGGTCACCGTCCCGAAGCTGTTCGTCAACAACGCCAATGGGCGCATCGGACTGGTCGGCTACTGGGATGTCGTCGCGTTCGACGAGTTCGCAGGCAAGAAGAAGCGCACTGACAGGGCGCTCGTCGACATCATGAAGAACTACATGGCGAACAAGTCGTTCTCCCGTGGTGTCGAGACGCTCGGCGCGGAGGCGTCGATGGTGTTCGTCGGCAACACCTCGCACACCGTGCCGTACATGCTCAAGCACTCCGACCTGTTCGACGAGCTGCCCGAGAGCTACCACGACTCGGCCTACCTTGACCGGCTGCACCACTACATCCCCGGTTGGGAGGTCGATACCATCCGCGGGGAGATGTTCTCCAACGGCTACGGGTTTGTCGTCGACTACATCGCCGAGGTACTTAAATCAATGCGCTCGGCGGACTACTCGGACCGCTACCAACGGCACTTCACGCTCTCATCGGACATCTCGACCCGCGACCGCGATGGCGTGCACAAGACGTTCTCCGGGCTGATGAAGATCCTCTACCCGCACGGAGAGGCTATATCCGAAGAGATCGAAGAGGTCCTACGGCTGGCGATCGAGGGCCGCAAGCGCGTCAAGGACCAGATTCTGCGCATCGACTCCACGATGGCCGACGTCAAGTTCGGTTATGCCGACAGCGGCGGAGGCTGGCACTCCGTCTCGACTCTCGAGGAGGACGAGTACCCGGGGTACTACCACCGTGAACGCCGCGAGAGTGCCGATACCCCGGTTGACGGGATCAAGTCAGGCAGTGCTGTTGGGGTGATTGAGCTGCGCGCCGAGGCCGAGCGTGCGGTTGAAGCACGGTTGTTCGAGGGATACATCGAGTTCCAGGAGAACCAGCGTGGCGTTTCATTCGATACGCTCATCGTCCCTTACCTGCACGGTGCAGGGCAGATCACGATCGTTGACCCCTACATTCGCCAGTTCCACCAGGCCCGTAACCTCATGGAGCTCATTGGAGGGATAGCTAAGACGAAGGACGTAGCCGACGAGGTCAACGTCAAGCTCATCACTGCAGAGAACAACGAGGGCGAGGACAAGTTGCGCAAGCAGCTTGAGTTGCTCCTCAAGATCAAGCAGGGGGCGGCAGTCGCGGGCGTCAGCTTTGACGTTGCGTTCGACAACACGATCCACGACCGCTCGATCGTCACGGACACGGGCTGGAGAATCCTCCTCGGCCGCGGTCTCGACATTTTTCAGTACGTCACTGGTGATGCCTTCGACCTCGCAACCAAGCTCCAGGAGTACCGTCAGGTCAAGGCGTTTGGCGTGACCTACATCCGTGGGGGCGAGTGACGGACATCATTACGCATGCCGAGGTCCTTTCCGCGGGCATCGCGGGAGCCTCCCTCGCCACAGGACCAGCCGGCGGGCCGCTATCCTCGGTGCCATGACCGCGTACCTCGTGATCCTGGGTCACCGCGACGCGATCCGCTGGGTGCTGTCCGAGGAGCGGATGGCGTTTCCGGCCACGCCCCGGGCCGAGGTGCGCGCTCTGGCCCCGGGGGACCGCCTTTACCTGTACGCCACGCGGGGTGCCTGGCTGAATCCCACGCGGGACCGAGGCCGGATCATCGCCGTCGCATCCGCAGCGACTGCTGTACGCGTGCTTGACGAGCCGGTGGAAATCGCCGGACGCACTTTCATGTCCGGGTGCGATCTCAAGCTTGACGACGTCGTGCCGTATCCTGGCGGGCTCGAACTCCAGCCACTGGTGTCCCAGATGGAGGCTTTTCCGAAGCCAGAGGTGTGGAGCATATACCTGCGCCGAGCCCTGCTCCGCTTGTCGGAGCGAGATGCCCGTCTGCTCGACCAGCAGCTGGTCTCCTTGCTGGCGTCCGCAGCGAGGGCCGTCCCGTCCTATGCTCAAACGGTGCGCTCGCACTGACGCGGGATCTTACTTCAGGCCGTCCCTGCTGGCACTGACCGGTAGACGTGCTCGCGGTACCACGCCAGGTATGTTTCACCCGGCTGTGTCGCGTCGTTCGGCAGTGCCGGGCGATCATGTGGCGGCGGGCGGCCGAACCCCGCCGCGACGCCGTGAACAGGAGGACCGTGTCAGGTGCCCCGCTTCCCTCGCTACCTGAGCTGACCCACCAGCCGCCGACATTGGTCGGATGGGGCGGCGGCCACGCCACGTGGCAGGTGACCGCCGCCGTTGGTGACGGGAAGTGCGGGGCGCCCTGTTCTGACTACACTGGCGGACCTGTGGTGTCCGCTGGCGGCTCGCGCTCCAGCTTCCTTCGACCGCGAGTCGCAGCTCTTCCCTTCCGGGCTGGGCAAAGGCTCGCCCACGATCATGAGCTCGGAAGATCACTAACTGGGTTCCGAACTCGCTCCCCGGCGGGGCCGATACTCACTCCCGAAGCCACCGGGTCGACAGGATCTTCGACAGCAGCGCGATCCGGGGCTGTGCCAGCTCCGCAAGAGCTGCGAAGACCGCCGGATCGTAGGCAGTGGCATCCCAGGGCGGCGCACGGCCCGCCGTTGGTCAGGCGTGAGATCATCTGGGAAGGTCGGCGAACGGAGTCCAGCGCGTGACCTCGTCTCCGCTCATGACGGTATTGAGGCGAACACGGAACTCTCTCGCGACACCTGGCGAGCTGGCCAGCAGCGGTACGGCCGCGACGATCATCTTCAGCTCCCGGGCAGCGCGCAGGAGCGGCCAGTCGGGGTCGGTGCGTACGTCGTAGCCGTAGCTGCCTGCCAGCGCACGGTGGGCGCCGGGCCGGCCGAAGCGGTGCTCGCCGACGGCGACAGCGGCGAGGTCGGCCTGCCATGGTCCGGAGCAGATGGGGTCGAAGTCGCAGAACACCGGCCGTTGGCCGTCACGGAGGAGGTTGCCCACGTGTGCGTCGCCGTGCACCAGGGTTGCGGCTTGCCGATGCTGCAGTTCCGCGATGCGCGGCTCGAGTTCAGCGCACCACGTCATGAGCTTCCGTCGATCGGTGACGTCGAGGTCTTCGGCGTCAGTGAGCCGTCGGCGGGCATCGCCGACGGGGTCCCAGGCAGGCAGCCGGAATGGTGGTAGGCCGAGGGCGTGGAACTGCTTCAGCGCCATCCCGAGGTCTGTCGGGGTCAGGGGTTCGCCCGGCGGCAGATACTGCCAGACCGTGGCCTGAAGTCCGTCGACGTTCACGGGCTGAGCGCCCGGCCCAGCAAGTCTGATGGTGGGTGCGTCGATTGACTCGAACCAGCTGGCGAGTTCGACGCCCTTCTTGACGCGGTCGCCGGGCCGGTGTGAGCGGGCTATACGGATCACGGCATCCGCCGCGGGCAGGACGAATACGGCGTTGTTGGTCAGCCTGAGCAGGCGAGCTCCACTCGCGTCGAGGTCATGGGCCGCGGCCAGGCGTTTCATGGCGGCCGTCATGATCTCTTCGGTAAATCGCCCGCTGGTCACGTCGCCGCCTTGTTGGTGATCATGTGCGCGAAGGCTGACACATCCGAACGGTGGCGGTGAGGGTCGAGGTCGCGGCGCAGGTTGGTAATGCGCTCGACGACTCGCCGCGAGCAGACGGCTCTGGCCGAGGTCAGCAACTCGCCGCCGATCGTCATGGCTGCGTCGGGTTCGTCGGCGAGCATCAGTGAGCTGAACAGTCCGGCTTTGTTCAGGGTGATCGACCGGATGTGACCGGCCCCGAATCCTGCCAACGCTTGATTCACCCAGTGCACGGCTTGGGCGCCGTAGGCTGGATCAGCGGGGGGTACTCCCTGCCGCCGTTGCGCGCGATGCTGCCGGGCGAGGTCGCGGTAAACGGGCTCAACGAAGTTGACGGGGGTCAGCCAGCGGCTGAGTTTTTCCGAGTGTTCTCCGCGCTGCCACGGGCGCCAGATGCTGTGCTATGGCTGGGCTACGGCTGGGTGACGCTATGCCGTCACCCAGTGAGCATCCACAGGCCTAGCAACCCCAGCCCGGTGGCCCACCCGGTCCACAACCCCGTTTGCCAGCCTGTCGCGCCGCGTCCGGCAAGCCAGGCGACGGCCGTGAATAGCAGCACCTGGCCAACCGCGAGAAGGCAGAGAGCGGCGTAGGACACCGCGAAGTTGCCGCCCGCGTCGAGGTCACCACCGGCGTCCGCTCGCGCCGCGGCCACAGCTGCCAACACGACCCCGACGGTGGCACCGTGGCCCGTCAGCGCCAACAGCACGGCGCCGAGCGTCCGCCGCACCCCGGTCGGCGCTGGCACGGCACGTGTCTCAGCAGCTTCAGATGGAGACCTCATCGGTCGACCGTATACGCTTCGCGGCGCGCCATCCGACCTGGGCAGGCCACCGCCGACGCGGTAGTCGACGGGCGTGAGCAGAACAAGATGATTACGGTCGCGGAGACCTTGGCGGTCCGACCGGCCTCAGCGGGGGTTGAGGTGGCCGCGGTGGCGTCGCGTCGTGGCGCAGCGGGTGCGTAACCGCTGGTTGATGGGGTTGCGGAAGCCGTACGCGTCACGGGCGAGGGTCTTGGTCACGCGGTTGGTGGCCTCAGAGCCGGCATTGGTGATCCCGGTGTGCAGGAACGCCAGGATCTGTGGCCACCAGGTCTGCACGGTGTCGGCCAGACGCTGCAGCTCGGTCAGGTCCGAGTCCGCGCAGCGGTGATAGAAGCGGTAGAGCAGGTCGGCCACATCCTCACGGTCTGGGTGAGTGCGGGCCGTGGCCAGGAGGTCACGCAGGTCTTCCTTGGCGTTCCACGCGGCTAGGATCGGCAGTCCGATCCGTGGAGGCAGGCCCTTGAGCTCTCCTTCGAGCTCGGCGACCAGGTCGCCGCTCATCCTGGCCGCGCTGCGGGTCAGCCGGTTGCGCAACTCCCATTCCCGGTCGCGTTTGCGGCCGCGTCGGCCGCGGACCTGCATCGTCACGCGGCGGCGTACGTCGGTCACCGTGGAGTTGGCCAGCTGAACGAGATGGAAGTGATCGACGACGAGCTGGGCGTGGGGCAGCGCCTGCCTGATCGCGGACTTGAAGATCGTGCACATGTTGATCGCGACGTAGCGCACCTGCTCACGCCACGATTCCGGCCGCGCCATCAGCCAGTCGACGACGACCTGGGCGGTGCGGCCCTCGACCTGCCCGAGCAGGCCCTGCCCGCCGGACAGGTCGACCAGGCCGACGTGCCACCGGTCGACCACGGTCTGCCAGGACCGTGTGGCCTCGTCGAACTCCCACTTCGGCCTGCCCCGCCGGATCTCGTCGATGCCCAGGACCTGTACCGGCTGCGGTTGGGTGGGCAGCACCACCGCGGCGTGCGCGGTGAACGCCGCAGCCACCACCGGCCAGGACACGTCGTGATCACGCGCTGCCTGCACGATCGTGCGCCCGCCGTCGGCGACCGCGGCACCGGCCGCCGACCGCGACCGACAGGTCAGCCGCTTGCGGGCCGGGACGGCGGTCACCGCCGGGTGAACGAGGCGCGGGCACAACCGGGCTCGTCGCAGCGCCAACGGCGCTTGAACCAGCGCAACCTGGTGGGACGCCCGCCCATGGGCAGGTCACGAGGCTCGGTAACCCGCCGCCCCTTCGATCTGCGCGCCGTTGTTCCGCACTCAGGGCACCGCCGCGCCTGCTCATCGGCAGTGGCCAGGTCCACTATCGGGCCGCCTGGTCCCTCGGCGACCGCGGTGACCGCCAGGCCGTCGAGACCCAGCAGCCGGGTCGTAGCATCTTCCATGCCCGTGGCTCTTCACTTGTGGTCAACCTTGCTTCGACAACAAGATGATCACTGAGAGCCGCGGCACCATCACGCCAGGAGTCCACGCCAGGCATCCACGCGCCGTGCGGCGCAGCCGACCCCCACGAACTTCGTTGAGCCGGTAAACGCGTCCGTATTGTGCGTAGAGTTCGCCAGCGTCGTAAAAGTGCATCCACGGTGGCTCGTTGTCGGGCTGGCTGCCGGCGAAGGCCTCGCTCGCCTCGGCTAGGCGGCGTAGTGCATCGTCCCTGCGTCCGAGCGCTGCCAACGACGCGGCTTCGGCTCCTAATACGGCAGTCACGTTTGACTCCTGAGCTGCTGTAACTCGCGACGCCGATAGTGGCAGCTTCGGGCTATGGCTTGGTGTCGGCGTCGCCAGTAGGACCAGCGCAGCAGGTTGGCGATGTCGGGTGGCCGGTGGTGCAGCGCGTTGATCAGGTGGCGGGTCTCGGCGACGGTCAGGGCGACCATCTCGCTCGTGGTGATGCTGGTCAGGGCCAGGGTGGTAAGGGTCAGGACGGCCAGGGCCAGCATCGCCAGGATGGTGAACCGGTGCCACGAGATCCAGTTCCGGCACTGGTACTGGTCCAGGCCGACCTGTCCCTTGGCGATCTGGAACGTCTCCTCGACGGCCCACCTGGTGCCGGCGACGCGGACCAGCGTTCCAAGCGGTGCCGGTCGCGGGGTCCAGCAGCGATAGAAAGCGAGGTCGCCGTCGCTGTTGCGGCGGATGAGCAGGCTGTGCAGGCCGGGTCCGTCGTCGTGGATGCCGACCCAGGCCCAGTCGTAGAACCGCTCACCTTTGGAGCCTGGTCCACAGCTGCGTCGCTGCCAGGCCAGCTCCGACAGCCACGACTCGGTGACGTCGACACGCTCTTTGACCACCGTCGTGACCTGGGTGTAGTGGTTGCGGGCCACGGCCAGGACGTAGCCGATGCCCTGCTCACGCAGCCGTTGTCGCAGTGCCGGGTCGCGGCCGTAGGCTTCGTCGGCGGTGACGAACCCGACCCGGACTCCGGCGGCGACCGCCGCGTCGATCATCTGCACGGCCAGGGCCGGCTTGGTCGCGAACTCCAGGTCGACCGGGACGCCCGCCTGCTGGCAACGCTCGGCGTCGACGGCCCACGACTTCGGCACGTACAACCGGCGGTGTACCAGCGCCCGGCCGTGCGGCGAGGCGTAGGCGAGGAAGACCGCGACCTGGCTGTTCTCGATCCGCCCGGCGGTCCCGCAGTACTGGCGCTGCACCCCGACCGAGTACACGCCCTTCTTCAAGAGTCGGGTCGGGGACGAGGCGCCGCGCAGCGTTTCGGCTGTCGGTTTCCTCGTCCCCGCCCGCCGAACCGGACGTGCACGTTCCCGCGCATCCGGCTCTCCACGTGATCACGATGGTTCAGGCGACGAGTTCGCTGACCTGTGCGACGAACGTGACGTCGTCGTGGCTGGTCCTGCGGAAGCGGGCTCCCGCGGGGTCGACCACGTCGAGGTTGAACGGTGTGCTGATTTGCGCTCCGCGGAAGCGGTAGCGCTCGACCCGCATCTTCGCCGGGTTGTAGAGGACGATGCCGTCCTCGGCGATCCGGTCGCTGCCGTAGTAGCTGCGGCGGATCTGGCCCCAGGTCAGGTGGGGGTGCTTGCGGCGTATCCAGTAGACCATTCGCCACCAGGCATACCAGCCCAGGTAGGAGAACGTCTTCTTGGACACGCCGTAGCGGAAGTACGCGGCCCAGCCCCGCAGGATCGGGTTGATCTTCCGCAGCACCTCGTGCAGGGCGAGAGATGTGGTGCCCCGCCCTGTCCACTTCTTGATCTTGCTCATGACCGCCGCCAGGGTGTCCTTGGACGGGTAGGTCAGCACCACCGGGCCTCGGTTCCACTGCTTGCGCTGGATGCGAAAGCCGAGGAAGTCGAACCCGGCGTCGATGTGGGTGATCAGGGTCTTCTCTTCCGAGAGAGTCATCTTCAAGTCGCGGGCCACGATCTCGGCGATCTGCTGCTTGACCTGCTCCGCCTCCTCCCTGGTGCCATGCACGAGCACCACGAAGTCGTCGGCGTAGCGGATCAGGCGGTAGTTCGGCCGGCCCGTGCGGCGGCGGTGTTGCCGCCTCCACGGCGGGCTCATCTGTTCATCCCAGACCTTGGCGAAATGCCGGTCCAGGACGGACAGGTAGATGTTGGCCAGCAGCGGGGAGATGACTCCACCCTGCGGCGTGCCGGTCAGGCTCGCCGCAAAGCCACCCTGCTGTTCGACAACCCCGGCCCACAGGAACGCACGGACCAGACGCAGCACCTTCTTGTCGGCGATGCGTTCGCGCACCAGGCCCATGAGCACCTGGTGGTCGACGTTGTCGAAGCAAGCCTTGATGTCGCCCTCGACGATCCATTCGTAGGTCGACGGCTTGCGGGTGAAATGGTGGATCTCGGTGATGGCGTCCTGAGCCCTTCGTCCAGGCCGATACCCGTAGCTGGACGGGTAGAAGTCGGCCTCGAAGACCGGTTCCAGGACCAACTTGAGCGCCATCTGCGCCACCCGGTCGCGCAGGGTCGGGATCCCCAGATAGCGGACCTTGCCGCCCTTCTTCAGGATCGCCGTCTGCCGCACCGGCAACGGGATGAAACTCCCGTCGCGCAGCGAGGACCGCAGGTCTTCCAGGAACGGGATCAGCCCGTCGTCACGAGTGACGGCGATGCGGGTCACCGAGTCGACTCCTGCAGTCATGGAGCCTTTGTTGCCTGCCACCCGCTCCCAGGCGTGCATCAGCGTCGCCCGGTCGCAGACCAAGTTGAAAACATCGTCGAACTGGCGCGCCGGTTCTGTCCTTGCCCAACGGTGCAGCTTGCGTTGGTGTTCGAGTACCCGCGCCTCGGCCTGGCTGAACAATGGCCAGTCCTGGTGCGGTGCGTCGCTGTTCAACGACGGCCTCCTCCATGCCTGTCAAGATGCCGATCACGCTGTCGCCCTTCCCCATGTGCCGGGCTTTCCCCGGCTCGGAGTACTACGGCGACTCCGCCACGACTCGATGCCATCAGCGGGCGTCACGCCTGCCCGCCGGACGACCGGCAGCCGCCCGGAGAGGGCGACATCGAATCGCTTCCCACGTTCACTGAGGACCTCTGCGACGGGGATCGGTGCCCAGCTTCACCCCGGTGGCATCGCCACGGACCGCACATCGCAGTCTTGGTCCGGGCCTCCCGCCGCCCACAGGATAAAGACGGCGGAAGAGGAGGAACTACCGGATAGAGCTTCCTCCAGCACCACAAGCGGCCCATCCACCAGGTTCGACAGACTGCTGACGACTCACGGGGCTTCAACCACTGGTTCAGATCTCCTTACACCTTCCCGTCCTAGCTAGCGGACACGCGCCGTCTGGTGGTGCCGACACGCTCCTACGTTGTCGAGACTGCTCCCGGCCTCACCCCTGACCCGAGGGTCGGCCTGTCTCCAGCTTCACCGGTCACTGCGATGACCAGCGGCGGACTCCTCCTTCCGCACGGTTCCTCAGCGCCTCGTGGCGCACATCCCGTCTCGTCGACGATCAGAACACCGTCCGGGTCGCCGAGGTGTTCGGAGACGTATCCGTGCAGGTCGTCGCGCAAGGCGTTGGGATCCCATGATGCGGAGTTCAGTAGTTGTTGCATGCCGTCGGGGCTGCGGTCGCCCGCGGTCTCGGCGATGGTCCAGCAGTTCTTTCCGGGCACCTGCGACAGTAGGCCCAGCAGGTAAGCCCTTGCCCGGCGTCGTGGCTCCACCCGGTGGAACCTGCTGGCGATCCGCGCCATCAGGTCATCCAGCGACGACGTCCAGCCAGTTAGATCATCAAGGGCCATGAGCACAGCAGTCTACATAGGACATACAGCCCGTTGATCTCCGAGCCATAACTCTGGTTATGTTCGCCCACGCCTTCCTCGCCGTGACGGCCGCGCAGGCGCAAAAGGGGGCACTGCGACCCGGCCCGGGCTCATCCCGCTCACCCTCGCCGAGGTCCGACGTCTCCTGGCACACCTGAGCTCCACCGCCCGCACCACCGATCAAGTCAATCGATGGTCATGGTGGCGTCGTCGACACCAATACCGCTCACAAAGATGCCACTACCAGCGAAGACTCCTGCAAAGCAAACTGCGGCTGGAGTACTAGTGGAGTGGGTCGCTGAACGTCTGGCCGTTGCCAGGGCTGACGTATTCGGTCCACACCGACCCGTTCCAGTAGCGATACGCGTGACGGCCGACCGGATCCGAGTGCCAGCCGGCAGGTGCAGCAGACGCAGGCGTGCCCGTCCAGAGGTCGCGCAACCATGACAGCATTCCGCGGGCGGCGCCGACATAGCTGACGGGAACGGCGACGGACTCACCACGACCCATGTCGAAGTAGGACATGTTCCCCGCTTTGAGGAACACCACGTCGCTGGGCGCCAGCGGCACTGCGAAGGCCGTCGACCACACGGAGCCGGATTCGACCGTGTAGAGCTTGCGCAGCGTAAGAGTGGCGCCGGTAGGCCCTGCCCCGATACTCACCAGAGTGTGCGGCGTCCACGCGCCGGCGCCGTACGCCCGCCCGACCGGCGTGAGACCGCCGTGCCCGGCCGTGTCCTGGGAGGCGGCGCTCTGCACCGACATCCGGCCCTCGACGAAACCATAGCGAATCGGCGAACTGCGTGTGCCGGCAGACGTCGACCGCGTTTGATGCGCGGCGTTGTCAGTGCACGGGTGCTTGGGCCAAGGCGGCCCCACCTCGTCGAAATAGACGCGACTGCCGTACTCGTTGGAGTAGAAGAACACCGCAGCCCCGCACACCGGACAGCGGGCATTCGGCCGCATCCACCGTGCCGAGAAGCTCCGCGGAGCGTGCCACACCCGACGCACGGGCGCGGGAGCGTACGCGGCCCCACGGTGCGATCTCCAGGACCTCCGCTGCGACCACCTGGCGGAGCCGGACCGCGTCACAACGTGCGGGGCGACCCAATGCCGCCTGCCATCACGGCCACGTCTCCAATGCCCGCGGCGGCGGTAGGTGGTCATCGGTCCCCCAGCGACAGATCGTGATGCCCTTCGCGAGCGGCCTCGCGCCAGCACTCGCCGGTCACCGCGCCACCCGGAATCCACCCAGCCCACGTCGGAGCCGGGCGAAAGCCACAGTCCGACCCTAGTAACGGCATCTCCTGCATGCCACCCCCGCCGCAGTTCTTCACCCGCAACCGCCCACCTTGCAACCGGTCGTTGGCCTCTGGCCAGCCGCCAGGTCGGCGCTCAGTGCCCGTCCAGGGGATCAGAAGAATCGGACGAACCCGCCACACGCTCGCCGCGCATCTCACGGCCGCCGACTAAGCGTGACCGTCGACGAGGAGGCGGGCGGTCGACATGCCGGAGGTGCTCGCCGATGTGATGGCACCCGCCGCACTGCCAATCCTCGGGGACGTCGCCGTTCCCCGCCTCAGCAGTGCGCCGCCAGCTCAGGCGCCCTCCACGAGCCTGCCGCCGGTGGGCAGATCCGCGGTCCAGCCCTCTCGCACACTGCTTCGCCGCAGCCGTCGCCGTATGCGGTTCGCGTTCGCGGCCGGCACGCCCGCCTCGACGCTGCTCGCCTCCCAACAGTGTCAGCGGCCGCGTCAGTCCAGCGACGGCCCCGTGACAGCACGGTCCGCGACCGTAGGCGCCATGAACGGTTCCGTGACACAGCCTCAGCACCCGCGGAAGGCAACAGCACACTGCCCAGGACCTCCACTCCACCGGCCGCCCACCGGACCCGAATCCGTACCGGCTTCGAAGGAGCACAACATGTCACTCACCCTCAGCCACCAGGACAAGCTCACCCTGCGCACCGCCGCCTACAGCGCCGTCACGCTCCTTGCGACAGCCGGCGCCGCTGGCGGATCCCCGCACCGGATCGCCACCGACGGCTCCATCGCCCTGGCCTCCGCGACCGGGCCCGTCGGGCACGTGCTCGCCGAGAAGAGCACGGGCGTGAAGCTGAAGGGCAGCTCGGTGGCCGCGATCGCCGACCAGGTCCTGCCCGCGCTGACCGAGGCGATGAGCCTGCTCAAGAAGCAGGACCCGGCCGAGGCTGACAACTTTCGCGGCGCCGTCCTGGTAGCCGTCGAAGCCGCCATCGGCAAGGACGGCGTTAGCCCCACCGTCGCCGACATAATCCGCAAGATCACCGCGGTCCTCGACGCCGTGTGACCGCCTGTCCCGGGGTCCAGAGAAGGACCCCGGGGAACGGCGTGATCCCGGTCAAGGCAGGGCTGACCGGCGTCGCCCACCGGATCCCGCGCACTGCTCATCGAAGACAGCAGCGCCAAGCCAAGACTGGGCACTTGATGCTGCCCGGGCTCAGGAGACGGTCAGCACGATCTTGCCGGTGGTGCGGCCGGTCTCGCCCAGGGCGTGGGCCTTGGCGGCGTCGGCGAGCGGGAAGACGGCCTCGATGTGGGCACGCAGCGCGCCGGCGGCCGCCAGGTCGGCGACGGCGTTCATGCCGGCACGGTCGGCCTCGACGAGGAGGGTCTCCACCCGGATTCCGCGGGCCGCGGCCTTCGCCGCCTCGCCGGGGTCGGTGCCCGGCAGCAGCGACACGAGGATGCCGCCGGGGCGCAGGACATCGAGGGAGCGGGCCCGCGTGTCCCCGGAGACCGGGTCGAGGACGATGTCGACGTCGCGGACGGCATCGCGGAAGTCGACGGCGCGGTAGTCGACGACTTCGTCCGCGCCGAACGAGCGGACGAGATCGTGCTTGGGGGCGCTGGCGGTGCCGATGACGTACGCGCCGCGGGACTTGGCGATCTGGACGGCGAGGTGGCCGACGCCGCCGGCCGCCGCGTGGATCAGGACCCGCTGCCCGGCGCGGACCTCGGCGGTGTCGACCAGCGCCTGGTATGCGGTGAGGGCGGCGAGCGGCAGCGCACCCGCCTGGACGTGGTCGAGGCCGGCGGGCTTGGCGGCGAAGGCGCGAGCGGGGCCGGTCACGTACTCGGCGTGCGAGCCGACGCCGTGCGGGTAGGGCAGCATCCCGAAGACCTCGTCGCCGGGCTTGAACAGGGTGACGCCGAAGCCGGTGGCCTCGACGACGCCGGACACGTCCCAGCCGAGCACGAGCGGCAGCCGGCCGAGGAACAGGCCGGCGGCGCGGTGCTTCCAGTCGGTCGGGTTGACGCCCGCGGCGCGGACGGCGACGAGGATCCGGCCGGGCCCGGGAACGGGTCGGGGGAGCACGACCGGGGTGAGGACGTCGGGGGTGCCGTAGGTGTCCTGGCTGATGGCGCGCATGGTGGTGTTGTCGGTCATGGCTCCAGCCTCGCTGGAGACCCGGCCGCGTACCATGGCACGAATGCCAACTTCCAACGGGATCGTGCCATGACCGTCCACCGGGTCGCGGTCCTCGCGCTGGAGGGCGTGTACCCCTTCGAGCTCGGCATCCCCAGCCGCGTCTTCGGCGCGCTCCAGGACCGCTACGAGGTCGTGACCTGCTCCGTCGACGGCGGACCCGTCGTCACGAACGCGGACTTCTCGGTGACGGTCGGGCACGGCCCCGAGGTCCTCGCCACGGCGGACACCGTCCTGATTCCCCCGTTCGACCTGTCGCGGATCTCCCGCGAGCTGCCGCCGGGAGCCGCGGGGGCGCTCGCCGCGGTCCGGCCCGGCACCCGGATCGTGTCCATCTGCACGGGGGCGTTCGTGCTGGCCGCCGCCGGGCTGCTCGACGGCCGGCCGGCCACCACCCACTGGGCCGTGGCCGCCGTGTTCCGGTCCTGGTATCCGGCCGTCGCGCTGGATGCGGAGGTGCTGTTCGTGGACGACGGCGACGTGCTGACCTCGGCCGGTGCCGCCTCCGGCGTCGACGTCTGCCTGCACCTGGTGCGCCGGGATCACGGCGCGGCCGTCGCCAACCACGTGGCAAGGGTGTGTGTCGTGCCGCCGTGGCGCGACGGCGGCCAGGCCCAGTACATCGAGCACCCGGTGCCGCCGCCGTCGGCGATCGGCACGTCGGACACCCGGCAGTGGGCGCTGGAACACCTGCACGAGCCGCTGACGCTGGTCCAGCTCGCCGGGCACGCCCGGATGAGCCTGCGTACCTTCGCGCGCCGCTTCAGCGATGAGGTCGGGATGAGCCCGGGGCGCTGGTTGATCCAGCAGCGCGTGTCGCGGGCTCAGTTCCTGCTGGAGACCACCGATCTGGCCGTCGACGACATCGCCGGACAGGTCGGGTTCGGCACCGGGACGTCCCTGCGCGAGCACTTGCACGCCGCCATCGGCGTGACGCCGCTGGCCTACCGCCGCACTTTCCGCGGTTCCGCCGCACCGGCACGCTGAGCGCCTCCCGATCACGGCCCGCGCGGGCGGGAGCCTGCGCTGCCGCCGGCGCCTGCCGGCCGGAGCGCGCCATCGCGGACCCCGACGACGGGCAGGCTCGCGTGCCCGGCATGGGTCACCGCGACGCCCGGGTCCGGCCACGGCGCGACGGCCGCGCGGCGCCTTCACACCGTCGACCGCACTGTCCTGGCAGGCAGAGGGCCACTCCAGGATTCGGCGTGGCCCTGGGTCTCGGAGATCGACATCCGCACGGCGACGTGGCGGTGCCTTGTCGATTTCACCAGGTGGGACGCTCCGCGGGCGGGGATCGAGGCCGGGAAGGTGGCTGATTTGAGGATTAATCATCACAATTGCTGGCATGAAATTGTCGAGGGTGCTCGGTGGCACGAGCCGTCGGCTGCTGGCCGCGGGTGCCGTGCTCGCCGTGGCTGCGGCAACCCTCGTGGGCTGTGACAAAACCGATAAAACGGATGAAAGACCGCCCGTTCGGCTCGGGGCACTGCTCCCGCTGACCGGATACTTCGCCCCGACCGGCCAGCCGATGGCTGACGCGTACAACATGGCGGTCAAGGAGGCCAACGAGGCGGGCGGCGTACTGGGCCGCCCGGTGGAGATCGTCTTCGGTGACGACGCCTGCGACCCGGCCGCGGCGGTGGCCGGCGCCAACGAGCTCGTCGGCAAGGACATCACCGTCTCGGTGGGCGGCGGGTGCAGTGTGGCGGCCGTACCGAGCCTCAAGATCTTCCACGCGGCGGGGATACCGATGATCATCCCGGCTGCCAACTCCACGGATCTGCTCGCGCCCGGCTACGACAGCGTCTTCCTGCTCGCCGGAACCACCAAGCTGGAGGCGAAACGCAGCATCGAGGTCATGGGCGAGCTCGGCGTCCGGCGGCTGGCCGTCGTCGATGACGGCACGAGCTTCTCCGACACCCTGGCGTCGGAGACGACCACGTTCGTCCAGGAGGCCGACGGCGGGACGACCTTCACCGGGCGGCAGCGCGTCAGCCAGGGCGCGACGAGCTATCCCCGGGTCGTCGCGACCGTGCTCCGGCAGCGGGCGGACCTGGTCTTCTACACCGGCTACTACGCCGAGGCCGCCAAGCTGATCCGGGACCTGCACGCCGCCCACTACACCGGCAAGATCCTGCTCGCCGACGCGGGAACGGACCCGGCCCTGCTCGAGCAGATCACCCCGGCCGAAGGCGACAACCTCTACGGTCTCTCGCTGCCCGTGGCCCAGTTCATGCCACAGGCGTCGACGTGGGCCGCGAAATACCGCGCCGCCTACGGCAGACAGCCGGGGCCGTTCACCATGCAGTCCTACGACGCCGCCCGGCTCGCGATCAACGCGATCGCCCGCGCCGGCACCACCGACCGTGAAGCCGTCCGCAAGGCGATCGCCGACACCAAACCTGGCGACGTCCAACTCCTGTCCGGACCGTCGGAATTCCGCCGGGACGGCACGCAGGTCAACCCGACCTTCCTGCTGCTGCGGGCCCAGAACGGGGCGTTCGCTCTGGCGGACTAACCGCGTAGGACGCGCGGGCCGCAGACGAGGCGGGCACCTGCTGTCGAGGCCGATCATGACCTGGCCGGCCGGTTGCGCTTGTCGCTGCTCGAGGCCGAGGGCCTGTTCGTCGGCTTCTCCACCGCGCACCATCCACCGCAGGATCCGGCAGTTCACGCCCAAAGCGCTTCCAGCCTGGCGGGGTGGCTGCCCGCAACAGCTCGGCTCGACCTCCAGCGCGCCTGCCGGCACGTGGCGGACCGAATGCCGCCGTCAACCGATCCCGCTATCGGCCCGCCGCGCTGCTTCCGGATGCACCACCGAGGGCAGACCCGTACCGCCGTCGACCCGAGGGCTGGCGGTCGAATGCGGGCTGAGCACGGTCTTTCGCCTGCAGCGGGCGTCCGCGCGGGCGTCACGTCGCCGTGTCAGCGGCCGTGTCAGGACGGCGACGGCCCCACGACAGGACGCCCCGCGATCGTAAGCGCCATGAACGGCACCGCGACACACCCGCAAGGCACCGAGAGCAACGCAGCACACCCAAGCCCCACGGTCCGCCCCCCGCTCACCGCATCCGCGCCAACGCCGAAGGAGCACACCACCATGTCCCTCACCCTCACCCTCAGCGACCAGGACAAGCGCACCCTGCGGACCGCCGCGTACGGCGCCGTCTCGCTCCTGGCGGCGGCCGGTGCCGCAGGCGGCTCCCCGCACCGGATCGCCACCGACGGCTCCATCGCTCTGGCGTCGGCCACCGGCCCGGTCGGCCACGTGCTCGCCGCGAAGACCAGGGACCTGAAGCTGAAGGGCACCTCGGTCGCGCAGATCGCCGACCAGGTGCTGCCCGCCCTGACCGCGGCCATGAGCCTGCTCAACCGTCAGGCCCCGGCCGAGGCCGGCAACTTCCGCGACACCGTCCTGCTCGCCCTCGAAGCCGCCACCCGCAAGGACGGGGCCAGCCCCACCACCGCCGACATGATCGGCAAGATCACCGCGGCACTCGACGCCGCGTAACCGGCCGCCCCGGGGTCCTCGCGGACCCCGGGGCCCGGACGGCCGATCCACACAGCTCAGAACCGGCGTCGAGGCGCCGGCTCTGCTCCGGGATTCCGCTCGGCAGCACGACGCCGGACCGATCCGGCACACCTGACGAATACACAAGGAGACTCATCATGAACAACGACAACCGCGGCTTCTCTCCGACGGGGCTGCGCAAGATGCGCGACGTGCTGGCACGCCACGTCGACTCCGGGAAGATCCCCGGCCTGGTCGCCCTGGTCAGCCGCGGAGACCAGACCCACGTCGAGACGATCGGGACGATGCGCCACGACGGCGGCCCGCCGATGCGCCGCGACACGATCTTCCGGATGGCCTCCACGTCCAAGCCCGTCACCGTCGCCGCGGCCATGATCCTGCTCGACGAGTGCCGCCTGCGGCTGGACGACCCGGTGCAGCAGTGGCTGCCCGAACTCGCCGACCGGCGGGTCCTGACCCGGATCGACAGCCCCCTGGACGACACCGTCGCGGCACGGCGGCCGATCACCGTACGGGACGTGCTGACCTCCACGTTCGGCATCGGCATGGACATGACCGCGCTCGGAACCCCGATCATGGGCGCGATCTTCGAGCAGGGGCTCACGCCGAACCTGCCCGAGCCGATGCCCGAGCCCGACGAGTGGCTGCGCCGGCTCGGTGCGCTCCCGCTGATGCACCAGCCCGGCGAGCGCTGGCAGTACCACATCGGCAACGACCTGCTCGGCGTGCTCGTCGCCCGGGCGTCGGGCCAGACGTTCGAGACGTTCCTGGCCGAGCGGCTCTTCGAACCGTTGGGCATGAAGGACACCGGCTTCCACGTACCCGGCGACAAGATCGACCGGCTGCCGCCGCTGTACGCGCCCGACCCGCAGACCGGGGAGTTCCACGTGTGGGACGACGCGAGCAGCGGAAGGTGGAGCCAGGCTCCGGCGTTCGCCGGCGGCGGTGGCGGGCTGGTGTCCACGGCAGACGACTACCACGCCTACTTCCGGATGCTGCTCAACAACGGCATGCACGGCTCGGAGCGGATCCTGTCCCGCGCCGCGGTCCAGCTGATGACCACCAACCAGCTCACCCCTGAGCAGAACGCCGCCCGAAACGCCATGGCCCGCGACAACGTCCACATCTCCTTCGGCCAGGGCCAGCACGGCGGCTGGGGGTACGGGATGGCGGTGCGCACCTACCGTGGCGACTACGCCAACATCGGCCAGTTCGGCTGGGACGGCGGCAGTGGCACGTCGACCTACGCCGACCCCGGCGAGCGGCTCACCGGGATCCTGCTCACCCAGGTCGGGGCGTCGGTCCCGGACTCGATCAGGGCCATGCACGACTTCTGGACCACGGTCTACCAGTCGGTCGACGACTGACGACAGGCGTCCAGGGGCACGGACGACGCCCGCCGTGCGCGGCGGGCGCCGTCTGGCGCAAGGACCGAAGACAGGGGCGGCGCGACTCCATCCGGGTCGCGCCGCCCTCGTGTCAGGCCAGGGCCAGCATCCACTCCACGCCCCGGCGGGCCGCAGGGATGCCCGGCTCGCGGGACTGAGCGGTGACGACAAGCACCCGGCCGTCCGTACGCGGATAAAGGTAGACGCCCTGCCACCACCGTTGCCCCTCGTGCTCGTACGCCAACTCGATGACCTGCACACCGGGGCCCATCGTGCGGCGGGCGACAACCGTCTGACCCGGGGCGATCATCGAGTCCGGGTCGGCGAGGCGCACCGGGCCCTGCACGGAGATCGACGCGTCGTGCTCGCCTACCAGGCAGAACGGATCAAGGGTCGACTCGACGCTGAAGCCGGACGGCCAGGCCGCGATGAAGCTGCTGGTCTCGATGGCCCAGAACCGATGATCCGGGCCGGGCTCCACGTCGACGATGCCGGGCACGGAGTGCGCGTCCGCCGGGTCGACGAGTGCCTCCGCGGGGCCGGTCGCCCCCCAGTTCGTCACCACCACGGCGTCGGCCGCGACACCGGAGCGCTCGAACGTGTACGGCCAGTACGGTGTCAGCGCGACACCGTAGCCGACGAGGCGAGCCAAGACGTGTCCCATGGGCGCGCACTGTAGTCACGGCCACCCGCCGAAGATCTCCAGCCCTGGCGTCGACGGCAGTACGCCACCTGATACCGGGCGGGCAGACCCGCGCCGCTGCTATCGCGGCTGCGGCCGCAGGTCGGCCCGCAACTGCAGGAACCGGAACAACCCTGGTCGACCGGCGACCTTCTGGTACTCGTCGACGACGGCGTCCACGAACGCGGGAACCTCCTCAGCCGGCAGCCGCGACGTCCAGTCCGCGAACCCGACCGTGCACCACTGCGCGAACTGCTCCCGCGAGCCGAAGTCCCATTCCCGGTCGACGACCGACCGCTGCACGACCTGCAGACCCGCACTGCCCGCGATCACGGAAAGCTCGTCGGGCTCGATGTGCACGAACGGCTGAGCGAAGCCGGTGAACGCGCGCGCCCAGCGCGGATCGCGCGCCGTGTCCATCGCGACGCGTTCGATGCTCGGGCGGTCACCTCGGCAGACGAACTGCACGAGCACCCGCCCGGTGGGTTTGAGCGCCGCCGCGATGTTGCGGTAGGCGGTCTCCTGCTCGGTCACCCAGTGCAGCGCGTTGAACGAGACCACGAGGTCGAAGTCCGGCCCGAACGCCATGGTGACGACGTCGCCGACCTGGAACGACACGTTGGTCAGCTGGTCGTCGGCGGTGCGGGCCACCTCGATCATCCGCGGCGACGGATCCACACCGAGCACGGTTCCGTCGGGCACCATGGAGGCGATCAGCCGGGTCACGTAGCCGTCGCCGCAGCCCACGTCGAGGACCTGCTCGGTGCCCGCGACCGTCACGGATTCCAGGCAGGCCGTCGCCATGGTTCGCTGGAGCGCGCTGATGTGGGCGTACCCGGCGCCGTCCCAATCGGCCATCCGCACTCCCGGACGTCATCCAGCTGAAGCACGCCCAGCCGGTACCGGACCGTTCCCGGAGCCGGCTGGCTCGTCATGCATTCTGCCGCCTTCGCCGGGCGGAAACCGGTCGACGCTTTTTCTGGATCGGTTCAAGGCGAAGGAGTCCGCCGGACCGCGGTCAGCCGGCCGAACCCTTGACCGGCATGGGCCCGGGGGCTAGGCGACGGATGCCGGTCAGCAGCGCGGCGACGAACGGGTCTTGCTCGAACCGGCCATATCCGCCGCTGTGGCGGTGGCCGCGCACTTCGTGGAACAGACAAGCCCGAAGCACGTCGAGATCGTCGCCCAGCTCGGCCGGCTCCTGCCAGCGGTGTCTGACGGATTGGACCAGTCTACTGAGACCCTCCATCTCGCCGTGAAGTTCGTAGCCGTTGTAGCTGTGCGCGAACTCGACGAACTCCGAGCTCTCGGCATCTGCGGAAGGCACCCGCACCTGCTTTGCCATGATCGACCCGACCTCCGTGTGTGCTCAGGCCAGGTTCAGTTGCCAGGACACCCCGAAGCGGTCGTTGACCCAGGCGAACCGGGTGCTGAAGCCGTAGTTCGAGGGCGGCATGAGTTCCTGGCCGCCTTCGGACAGCGCCGCGTGCAGGCGGGTGAGTTCGGCGTCGTCCTTGCACCGGACGAACAGCGACAGTGACGGCGTGAACGTGAAGGCATGCTTGACGAAACTGTCGCTGCACAGCAGCCGCTGCCCGGCCACCCTGAATTCGGCCAGCTGCACGCCGGTGTGCTCGCCCTGGTGCGGCGTCACGCTGAGGACCTCGCCGTCGTCGAACAGCGAGACGTAGAAGTCCATGGCCTGCGTGGCGGCGCCTTCGAACATCAGGAACGGAGTGATCGCGGGGTCGTCGGTGCTCATGGCCGAACGTTAGGCAAGTGTCTGCTTGCCTGTCAAGGCGACCCGCGTCGCCTGCCGTGGTCGGGACCCGGCGATCGTCACGCCGATGGCACCCGGATCCCGACCACATCGGCTGCTGCGGGTCAGCCCACCGGGTTGAAGCCGCGCCCGTCCAGCTCGTTGATGAGCGCGTCGTCGCGGGTCACCGCGATGCCACGGCCGCGCAGCTCGGCGATCAGCTCGGCCTCGCGTTCGACGGGGATGTGCAGGAAGTCGCCGTTGAGCGCGGTGAACTCGCCGGCGCCGAACCGGGCCTGCAGGTCTTCGGGCAGCAGGTCGAAGGCCCGGGACGTCACCATCGGCGGCCAGTCGCCGTCGATCACCGGCCCGACCTCGCTGATGTCGAACGCGGCGTCGTCGGGTTCGGTGTTCGGGTCGTCGTCAGGGTCGTCGAACGCGACCGGGTTGTCCACGTGGCGGGTCTGCAGGCGGCGGGCTTCGCCCCAAGTCGCGGCCGCGGCGATCGCACGGATCTCCGCGGCTTCGGCGGCGGCGGTGGTGGCGTCGGCGAAGGCCAGGCTGTCGTGCAGCTCGGCGTGGCCGTATACGAGCCGGATCGGCTCCTGCGAGGCGGTGCTGTTCATGGCGGCAACGTAGCCGAAAGGATCTTCATGGGTGACCCCGAACGGGCAACGTTCCGCCAACTCTTGCCGCATGCCAGGCCGGATCCGGGCGCCGTTCGGCCGGGGCTTTCGCGCGCCCGGCGGAACCCGCGTTCCGAGTGGTTGATCAACCTGGGTGTGACCGGTGGTGCGGCGGGGCCGCCCCTTCACTGGTGTCGACCCTGCGTACGACGCTGGATCTGCTGGGTTTCCGCCGCATGACAGACAAGATCGACGGACTGCTGTGCTTCGGCCTGACCATCGCCGTGCGTTCCGGCCGGGTGACCCGCGAGAGCCACCGCTACTGCCGCAACGCGGACTGAGGCGGCATCGCAGACCTGCTACCCGTGCGCCCGCAGTCGGCGGCGGCGGGTGGCCGCGGCGATGCCGTGCACCAGCCGGGCCAGGTCGGCGGCCCCGTCGGCGTCGTCGGCGCGGCGCACCGTCGTCAGGATCGGGGCGACCTCGTCGAGTTCGATGCCCTCACGCAGCAGCACGAACTGCAGCACCAGCCCCGCCAGGCGGGCGTTGCCGTCGTCGAACGGGTGGAAGAACGCGACGTCGAGGTACGCCCGCGCCGCGCGGGCCGTCACCGGGACCGCCCGGTCGGCGGTCTGGGCCAGGCACGCGACGAACCGCTGCTCGGTGTCGGCGTGCAGCCCGTACCGTTCCCGGCCGTTCTTCGCGTACGCCGCCGCTTCTCGGAACGCCGCGTCCGGGACACCACGGCTGATCCCGTTCCAGCGGGCCAGCAGATCCAACGTGAGGTCGGCATCGGCGGCGGCTTCCCGCCGCACATCCCGGTACGCCGACAGCAGCCGGTTCGACCGCCGGGGGTCACCCCCCGCCGGTGCGCAGGCGAACGCGGTGAAGCCGTCCCGGACCGCCGGCACCGGCGCGTCCGGGTGCGCGACGACGTCCCGCCAGGCCACGGTTTCCCGCACCCGCTGCCACACCGCCAGATGGTCAGCCGTGGTCAACGGCCACCCGCCGGGCCAGGTCCTCGGCGACCGACTCCACGACCGCCCGCGCGGGCTCCACCCAGCTGTCGAAACGGCCCGCGACCGCGTGTTCGAGCAGCTCCTTCCGGCGGGCCGGTGCGATGCCGGCCGCTTCGAGAAACCAGCCGAGCACGGTCGCGCAGCAGCTGTACCAGCCGGACTCGTACTGCGTGCGGTCACCGACGGCGGTCACCAGATGCGCGACGGCGCGCTCCCAGCCGTCCAGGTCACCGGCGGCAAGCGGCAGGAACCGCTCGAACCGCTCCGCCAGGTCGTCGAGCCACTCGCGCCACTCCACCAGCGCCGCGGCGATCGCGGTCACGGCCGCCTCCGGGGTGGTGGCCGAGTGCGGCAGGCAGCACCAGGAGCCGACCGGGCCGCCGTCGAGGTCGCCCTCGCCGACCGACCAGCGCCAACCCACCGCCCACCGTCCGTACCGGCCGACGAGCCCGGCCGAGATGTTCTCCAGCCACAGCTCCCGCAGCCGCCAGTCGGCTCCCGGCGACGGCAGCTCGGCCGCCGCGACCAGGTCGCCCACCACCGCCGGGACCGTGCCGGGGGCGTACCCCCGGTCCGGGAGCTGGGTGTCCGCCCAGCTCAGCTCGCTCGGATAGGGCAGGGGGCGTTCGCGTGGGCCCGCATGGACGGCGACCCGGCCATGGCCCTGGACAGCACGCCAGGCGGGCGGCTCGCCGGTACCGTCGGTTGTCGCCGGGGCAGCGGCGGCGAAGCGGCCGCGCGCATCGGTGGCGAGCTCCACCAGCAGTTCGTGCCAGGCCACGACCGCCTCGGCGATGCGGGTCAGCGTCTCGTCCGGTGTCGTCACCGGCGGGCGCTGTGCTCGCCAGACCGGAATGACCCCGCGGCCTTGGAAGTCCTCCATCGCGACCGTGTATGACCAGCCCACCACCCAGTCGCCCAGGCGCGCGACCAGTGCCTCGGTCATCCGGTCGAACCAGAAGTCGACCAGCCACCGGTCCGTGCCGGGCGGCGGGACCTCGGCTGCCGGTGGCAGCGCCCGCACCAGTTCCGCGACGGCCGCCGGATCGAATCCGGGCCGCACTCCGGGATCGACATCGCGCCAGGTGAGCAGCCAGGGCTCAGTGATGTCGACTCGATCAGCGGTCATGCTCGGCCTCCCGTACGGCAGCCAGCGAGCCTAACGGATCACGGCGGCGGTGTCAGACCAGGTCCCACCGGTCGAGCAGCAGCGTGAGCAGGGACTCGCCGACGAGCGCGATCACCGCCCGTGTTGGACGTCGCCACCTTCCACGGCGGTTGCGATCCGTCCGCGGGTGTGAAGTATCCGGCGCAGTCGGTCCATTCGGTCATCGTCTCGTGGTCGATGACCTCCGACGTGCAGCCGGAGACCCGGACGGTGCCGGGCGTGCCGGCCCACCCGGCGCGGGCGAGCGACTGCGCGCTCAGCTCCCGCACGAGCAGGGCGTTGAACCGCATCCAGAGCAGTGCCACGGCGAGCAGGCACAGGCGCACGAGCACGACGGACGCCTTCTCCCGGAAGGCGGCCGCGCTGCTCATGAGGCAAAGCTACCTGCGGGTGGCGGACCTGCGGAACGTCTCGGGCGGGACCTGTGGTGAATCCACACAGGACGTTCGCGACATCGACCGTTTCCGGAGGTGGCCACGTGGCACGATCACCGCACCGTCGTCGTGCCGGTGCCGGCCGACTGGACGCCGCAGGGCAGGGTCGCCAAGCGGACCAAGACCTGCCTGGTCTGGGAGCGTTGCTGCGGCCGGACGCGGCATCGGATTGTCGTGGCCGGGCGGCCGGTGTGGCCTGGGCCGATCGATGATCGGCATGGGTTGAATTGAAAGTTGCCTCTGGTGTCGCGCAGCAGGGATGTGCAACGATCCCTTCGCATCGCGGTAGGGCGTATCAACGCACCGGACCCACACCCCGTGGTCCCGCGCCGCTATCGCCTCATCCAGGAGGACACCCCCGTGAGACTCGTTCGACCGGCCGGCAGACGTCCGGCCTCGATGGCGCTCGCCGCCGTCGCGACAGCCGCTCTCGTGGCGGCTTCGGCGGCAGGCGGCGCGCAGGCCGCCCCGCCGGCCTCGACGGCCACCGCGCTGTACCTCGTCCAGACCGTCAGCGAGCCGGTCGCCAACTACGCCGGCGGTGTCAGCGGCTACGCCGCGACCCGCCCGGCCGCCGGTGAGCGCGTGGACGCGCACTCGGCCGCGTCGAAGAAGTGGCGCGACCGGCTGCGCGGCGAGCACGACGCCGCGCTGCGCGGCGCGCGGGTCGACACCGCGAAGAAGTCCTACGACTACGGCGTCACGTTCAACGGTTTCAGCGCCCGGCTGACCGCGGCCGAGGTCGCGCGGCTGCGGGCCGACAGCGGCGTGCTGCGGGTGTGGAAGAGCGAGCAGCTGACCGCCGACACGATCACGACCCGTGACTTCCTGGGCCTGACCGGCTCCGGCGGGGTGTGGAGCAAGCAGTTCGGCGGCGACTCCCACGCCGGTGAGGGCGTGATCGTCGGCATCATCGACTCCGGCATCTGGGCGGAGAACCCGTCGTTCGCGGCGCTGCCCTCGCCGCGCCCGGACCAGCGGGTCATCGACAAGAAGTGGAAGGGCACCTGCGACGCCGGTGTCGAGCAGCCGATCGCCTGCAACAACAAGCTCATCGGCGCCCGCTACTTCCACGACGACGCCAACGTCAACGACGCCGAGTTCCTGTCGCCGCGTGACTACAACGGCCACGGCTCGCACACCGCGTCGACCTCGGCCGGCAACTCGGGTGTGACCGCGTCGATCAACGGCGGCGTCGTGGGCACCGTGTCCGGTGTGGCGCCGGCGGCGCGCATCGCGGCGTACAAGGTGCTGTGGCACAACCCGGTGGCGGGCAACTCCTCCGGCGGCACCGCCGACATCGTCGCGGCGATCGACGCGGCCGTCGCCGACGGTGTCGACGTCATCAACTACTCGATCTCGGGTTCGAGCCAGTACGTCGTCGACCCGGCCGAGATCGCGTTCCTCAACGCCGCCGCGGCCGGTGTGTTCGTGTCCGCTTCGGCGGGCAACTCCGGTGACACGATCGGCGTGAGCAGCGTGGCGCACAACTCGCCGTGGCTGACCACCGTCGCGGCCAGCACCCACGACCGCGGCAACACCAAGACCGTGACGCTGGGCAACGGCGCGACCTACACCGGTGTCGGCGTCGGCGTGGCCGCGGGCCCCGCGACCCTGATCGACTCGACCAACGCCGGTCTGGCGGGCGCGGACCAGAACCTGGTCAACCTGTGCTACCTGGGCACGCTCGACCCGGCGAAGGTGACCGGCAAGATCGTGCTGTGTGACCGGGGCGGCAACGCCCGCGTGGAGAAGAGCGCGGCGGTCGCCCAGGCGGGCGGCATCGGCATGATCCAGGCCAACACCAGCGCCGCGCAGTCGCTCAACGCCGACTTCCACTCGGTGCCCAGCATCCACCTCAACTCCGTGGACGGCGCAGCGGTCACCGCGTACGTCGCCTCGGACGCGAACCCGACCGCGAGCATCTCCGCGGTCAGCACCGACCCGGTGCGCGCCCCGGCCATGGCCGGTTTCTCGTCCTACGGCCCGGCCCTGGCCGGTAACGGCGACCTGCTCAAGCCGGACATCACCGGGCCCGGTGTCGACGTCATCGCGGCGGTCTCGCCGGCCGCCAGCGGCGGCAACCACTTCAACTCGCTGTCGGGCACGTCGATGTCGGCCCCGCACATCGCCGGCGTCGCCGCGCTGATCAAGAGCAAGAACCCGAAGTGGTCCCCGATGTGGATCAAGTCGGCCATGATGACGACGGCCACCACCAAGGACAACACCGGTGCGCCGATCCAGTGGTCGCAGGGCGACGCCACCCCGCTCAACTACGGCTCCGGCCACGTCGTGCCGGGCAGCGCCTTCGACCCGGGCCTGGTCTACGACTCGACGCCGGAGCAGTGGCTGCAGTACGCCTGCGGCATCGGCCAGCTGCAGCTGATCACCGAGCCGGAGTTCTGCGCCTCGGTCGGCTCGATCGACCCGAGCGACCTGAACTACCCGTCGATCGCCGTCGGCGACGTCCCCGGCGCGCAGACCGTCACCCGCCGGGTGACCAACATCAGCAAGAACAGCTCGGTGTACGCCGCGCAGGTCACGGCCCCGGCCGGGTTCACCGTCAAGGTCGAGCCCAAGACGCTGACGGTCGCGCCGGGCAAGTCCAAGACCTTCAAGGTCACCATCACCCGCACCACCGCCGCCGCCGGCACCTGGGCGTTCGGCTCGCTGACCTGGTCGGACCTGCGTAACCACAAGGTCACCAGCCCGATCGCGGTGCGCTACTCGGCACTGGCGGCACCGGTCGAGGCCACCGGCACGGGCACCAGCGGCAGCACCACGCTGTCGCTGCGCACCGGCTACGCCGGCACCCTGACCACCGCCGTCGGCGGCCTCACCGCCGCCTCGGTCAGCAACCTGGCCTTCGCCGGCCCGAACCCGACCTTCACGCCGATGGAGTCGGACTCGGTCAAGAAGGTCACGGTGACGGTCCCGGCCGGCACCGCGGTCGCCCGGTTCTCGACCTTCGACGCCGACGTGCCCATGGGCACCGACGTGGACGTGTTCGTGTACCCCGCCGGCAACACCACCAGCCAGGTCGCCAGCAGCACCGGCGGCACCGCGCAGGAGTCGGTGACCCTGACCGAGGGCAGCTACGACGTGTACGTCCACCTGTTCGCGGCGTCCGGCGCGGTCACCATGCCGGGCAATGCCTGGGTCGTGCCGAACACGGCCGCCGGCAACCTCACCGCCACCCCGGCCACCCAGACCGCGGCTGTCAACGGCCCGGCGACGGTCACCGCGACCTGGACCGGGCTCACCGCGGGCGTCCGCTACCTGGGCGTGCTCGCCTACGGTAACGGCAGCTCGTCCGTCGGCCAGACGGTGCTGTCCGTCAACGGCTGACCGGCAACGCAGTGAGAGGGGCGCCTTCCCGTGGCAGGGAAGGCGCCCCTTCTGCGCGCCGGACGCCGCGGCGACAGCAGCACGGAGCCGGCACCGGTACACGGCCTAAAGCGACCAATCGCCAGATTCGCCCTCAAAGCTGATACCTGCGTCATACGGTGGTCCGGAACTGTGTGTCGATCACCGGAGGATGCGAATGAACACTCGGACCCGATCCCTGGTCCTGCTCGCCGCCGTCATGACCGTGGCGGGCGGGGCCGTCACCGGCTGCGGCACGACCACGGCGACACCGGCCGTCGTGGCCGCGCAGCCCAGCGCCTCCGGGCAGTTCAACAACACCGACGTCCAGTTCGCCCAGCAGGCCATCGCCCTGCGGCAGCAGGCACGCTGGCTCGCCCAGCAGGCAGTCGAAGGCGCCCAGTCGGTCGGGCTCAAGCAGTACGCCACCGAGGTCGAGTCGGCGTCGCAGCCGCAGATCGACCAGCTCACCGCCTGGCTCACCCAGCACAACCTGCCCGTGCCCTCTGCCGCGCCCGGTGGCATGGCGTCCATGCCCGCGATGGCGTCAGCCGCGCCGAACGCGATGCCGTCGATGCCTGCCATGCCCGACGCCGCCGCACTGCGCGGACTCAGCCCCGAGCAGTTCCAGGACCGGATCGTCGAGCTGTTCTCCACCAACCACGAAGGCCTGCTCGGCTCCATCACCGCCGAACTCGCCAACGGCGTCGACCCCCACCGTCAGGGGCATCGCCGACCAGCTCAAAGCCACCGCCACCAGCGAGCGGCAGCAGCTCAAGGCCCTGACCGGTCCCACGCCGACGCCTTCGCGCTGACCCGGACCGCACTGGCGCACCGGCCGCTGACCGTGGGTGGACTCCCGCGGTCGGCGGTTCCCTTTTAGGCGGACACCCGCCTGTCGGCGTCCAGGGCTGCCTGCTCCACGCGCCGGCGGTGGTCCGACCACCACTGCTCGTCGGCGGCAGGCAGGTTGTCGTGGCTGGGCAGCAGCCCGGCTGTGCCGTCGATGAGTTCGCGCACGATGTCGGCGTGGCCGGCGTGGCGCTGGGTCTCCGCGGTGACGTGGACCAGGACGTGGCGCAACGTGGGTGTCGCATCGCCCCACCACGGCACCCGGCCGACGTCGTCCAGCGACAAGGTTTCGATGGTCGCGTCGGCGTGGGCGTTGGCGCGGCGGTACAGGTCGACGATCTCCTCGCGGGACTCGTCCGCGGTCGCCCACATGTCGGCGTTGGCCTGCGCCGCCTCGCCGACGAAGGGCAGCTCCTGCTCGAACGGCCGGCCGAACACGGCGCCGAAGTAGACGATCTCGGTGGCGGCCGAGTGCTTCACCAGGCCGAGCAGGTTGGTGCCGGTCCGGGTCAGCGGCCGCCGGATGTCGTACTCGCCGAGCCCGTCGAGTTTCCACAGCAGCGACTCGCGCCCGCCCTGGAGGTAACCGTGCAGGTCTGCCTTCATCGCGCCACTATGGCACCGGCCGGATGCCGGCGCTGCCCCGGATGCGCGGGCCCACGGCCGCGCTGCGGGTCAGGACGCCAGCGCTTTGTTCTTGAGCGCCTCGAACTCGGCCTGGGTGATCGCTCCGGTGTCGAGCAGGGACTTCGCCTGCGCGATCTGGTCGGCAGGTGACGCGCCGGTGCCGACGGCAGCGCGGATCTGCGCGTCCATCTGCTGCTTCATGGCCTGCTGCTGCTTCAGGGCGCGGTCGGTCATGCCGCGGCCGCGCACGATGAGGTAGAGCAGGATGCCGATGAACGGCAGGACGATCACCAGGATGGTCCACAGGGCCTTCGCCCAGCCTGAGGTCTCGTGATCGCGGAACAGGTCCGAGAAGATCATGATCAGCAGCCAGAACCAGATCACGAACAAGAAGAATTCGAACATGAACAGCAGAAAGTCGCCGTTGCCGAACGACGACTGGGCCAAGGTCATCATGTGCGTCCCCGGATGTCATTGCTTGCGACCCGGCGCGTCATCGCTTCCGGTTTATACCGAACGCTAGGGCAAATGAAGCGGCGATGTGGTCAAACGGTCTGATAAGGGGCCGCCGCTCCACCGGTGCGGGCCGGTTGCGGGGCGTTCCCGGCTTGCGCGGGTCCTGGCGGATGCCCATTATGTGCGTTGATCACGAAGGTGATGAAGGAAAGTGACGTCCCCCTGGGGCCGGCCCGCCGCCGCCTCACCCAGGCCGCGCACGAGCGCCGTGGCAGCGGCCGACCAGGCGTCGCAGCGTCGCAAGGAGGACAGCGCACGTGCCAGACGAGACGACCGCAGCCGGCCCAGAGCACCAGGCCGGACACCCGCAGCACGGCGAACACCGGCGGCGACGCCGCCGCCGACGGTGGTGGCTGTTCACCGCCACCGCGCTGGCCGGGCTGCTCTGCGTCCAACCGCTGTTCACCGGCGGTGGCGACGCGGGCTCCTCGCCGTCGTGGCATCCGGACACGACCCCCGACGGCCACTGGTCGATCGGCGCGGCACAGCCGACCGTCGAGCCGCCCTCGGCCACCGCCAGTCCCACACCGGCACCTGCGCCGACCTCGGCTGTCCCGACCCGACCCGCGGCCACGGGTCCGTCGCGGTCACCCGTTCCGGAGCCGCTCGGCCCCGCCGACGCGGCCGGAGTCCAGGATCTGACCGCGAAGTACTGCCGGCAGCACGTGACCGGCTCCGTGGCGACGCCCCGCGCGGACGGAGGCTGGCAGTGCGTACGGCTGCTGGTGTTCGTGCGAGCCGTCGACATGGACGTCGCGTGCGCCGACACCTACGGCAAGGACGCGTACGCGCGCACCGCCGACCCCGCCGACGCGTACGCCTGGCGGTGCTACCAGCGTTGAGTGACGTTTCCCGAAGCGCCCATCCACCGGTCACCCGCTGACAGGCGGTCGCCCGGGTCCGGTCCTACGAGGACCGGCCATGCCGGCAGCCGGGACCGTCCTGGCCCGGTTCCCACGACGTGTCATGCGCCAGCCACTGCGACACACCGTGCACGCCGTGCTCGACCTCGACGGTTGCCCGCCAGCCGAGCCGCGCCGCCAGCGACACGTCGACCACCGGACTGTCGCCCGCGGCGCACGCGACCGGCCGGCTCTCGGTCGGGCGCACCACCCGGCCGACGAGGTCGACCAGCTCACTGCGGTGCAGCGGCACGCTGCTGCTCAGGTTGACCACAGGATCGCCCGGCGGGCTCTCGACGACCGCCGCGACGGCGTCGGCGACGTCCTTCAGGTGGACGAGCTGGACCGGCCAGCCTCCCGTGCACGCGGTGATCGACCGGCTTGTCGAGGCCTGCCCGACCATCGCCGTGAGGGCGTCGTCGTGGGGCATCCCCGGCCCGTAGACGGCGCCCAGCCGCAGTGTCACGGCATCGGCGTCGCGGCAGAGCCGTTCGACGTCGCGGACGGCTGCCGCCACGGGATCGCCACCGGACAGCGGGGTGTTCTCGTCCACTCGGCCCGTGCAGCCGTCGTAGACGCGGTAGGAGCTGAGCAGGATCACGCGCGCTCCGTCGGCGGCCGCGAGCACTTTGCGGACACGTCCGGCTTCCAGCTCGACGTCCTGCGCGCGGATCCCGGGGCCCAGGGCGGTCGCGCAGGGACCGGCCAGCACGACCACGTCGAGCCCGTCCAGGCGCGGTGCGTCCGGGCCGATCCGGCGGACCCGGTGGCCCAGGTCGGTGAGCCGGGCGATGAGGTATTCGGTGAGGAACGTATCCGCGCCGACCACGCCGGTCCGGGGTCCGGTGGCGCGCCGGCGGCCACGGAACGCGCCCAGTCCCGCGTCGAGGCCGTCGAGGATGGCGGGTTCGAGGGCTTCGGCCATCCGGCTCGCGGCGGCGGAGCCGACGAGGTGCGACACACCGCCCTGCACGATCGTGCCGAGCGCGACGCGCAGCACCCGGTCGTCCAGGGACACGGCCGCCTGCCCGTCCACCTGGTTCACCACACCCATCGTGTACGCGGTGAGCCACGTCATCCAGGCGATGTCGTCGCGGACGCCGGGCGCGTCCGGCCGGGTGCGGTCACGCAGCCGGCCCGCATCGACGGAGAAGCGGTCCAGGTACTCCGCGCACTGCACGTGCCTGGTGCGCGGCGGGTCCGCGCCGGGGACCGGCACGACGACCTGTGCGGCTGCGGAGGCGAACGCGACGAAGAACGGGACCGCGGAAGGTTCCCGGAGCAGTTCGCGCCCGCCGGCGGCGGGCTCGTCCGGCAGGAAGCACGCCGCGCGGCGCAGTCCCTGGTAGTCGTTGTTCGCCAGCGACTGCACCTCGTCGTGCTCGACGAGATTGGGCACGGCCACGTACGTCGGCACGCCCTGCTCCCGCAGGAACCGGTGCAGTGCCACGTCGGCGGGCCAGGCGGTGTGCCGGCTGCCGGCCCACGCGACGAAGCGCACGGCGACCTCCCGGGGCAGCACGACGGCGTTGGTGGGCGTCCATTCGTTGACCGTGCGCACCCACTGTGCCCCGGACAGGGCGCCCAGCCGCATCGCGGCGCCGTTGCGCGAGCCCCAGAACGCGAAGAGGGCGAGCGCGGCGTTCGGATGGGCGCGCACGGCGCGGCGGACCCGTTCCAGCAGACCGGGGGCGGGTCGCATGTCGTCATGCATGAGCAGGTGATGGGTGGCGCCGTCGCTGACCGACGACCATCCGCGCAGCGCGGTTCGCAGCTCCGAGGGCGGTCCCGCCGGGTCGGGGTCGGTGATGACGTCGCAGCCGCCGCCGGACAGGGTCGCCGCCAGCGCCCGTGCCTGTTCCAGCCGCCGAGGGTGCGTGATCACCGCCGCTGTGACGACCGGGTGGGCGGGGTCTCGGTCCGTCATCGTCATCAGCCCTTCACCGACGTGACCTTGATGCGCGTGTACTCCAGCAGGCCCCAGTAGCCGTACTCGACGCCGAGGCCGGAGCAGCGGGTGCCGCCGAACGGCACGTCATGGCGCAGGTCGCCGTGGTCGTTGATCCAGACGGTGCCGCAGTCGAGCTCGTCGGCCACGGCGCGGGCGGCGCCGGGGTCGCCCCACACCGATGCTCCGAGCCCGTACTGGGTGGCGTTCGCCCGCGCGACGGCGTCGGCCAGGTCGGTGTAGGAGATCACCGGTATGACGGGGCCGAACTGTTCGGTGAGTTCCAGATCGGTGCCGGCCGGCAGATCCGAGACGATGGTCGGGCGGTGGAAGTGCCCGCCCTGCCGGGTCGCGGTCGCTGCCCGGTGGACGGTGGCGCCGTGGATGCGGGCGTCCTCGACGAGCCCGGCCACGCGGTCCGCGAGCTGCCGGCTCACCAGCGGCCCCAGCTGGGTGCCGGCGTCCATGCCGTCGCCCACCACGGCCTTGTCCGCCAGCGACGACAGGGCCTCGACGAGCTCGTGGCGCCGTGCCTGGGGGACGTAGACGCGTTTGACGGCGGCGCAGAACTGCCCGCTGTTTCGCATGGCGCGCCAGAAGACCTGTTCGGCGATCTGGGTGACGTCGGTGTCGGGCAGGATGATGCAGGGGTCGTTGCCGCCCAGTTCGAGCACCGTGTGCGCGAACCGGCCGGCGGCCGCGCCGGCGATGGCGCGGCCGACCTCGACGGACCCGGTGAACGACACGAGTGCCACGTCGGGATGCCCGACCAGGGCCTGCCCGAGTTCGGCGTCGCCGGCCACGGCCGTCAGCACGCCGGGCGGCAGGACGCCGGCGAGGATGTCGGCCAGCAGCAGCGACGACAGCGGGGTCATGGGCGAGGGCTTCAGCACGACCGTGTTGCCGGCCAGCAGTGCGGGCGCGATCTTCGTGACCGCCAGGATGATCGGATAGTTCGACGGTGCGATCGCCGCGACCACCCCGTAGGGGACCCGGTCCATCACGATCTGCGCGGTCGGCTCGTCGACGAGCGGTTCGGTGGCAAGGGTGAGCGCGGCGGTGTGCCGGAACCAGTCCACGGCGAGGGCGACCTCGGCGCGCGCGCCGGCGAGCGGCTTTCCCTGCTCGCGGGTGAGCAGCCCGGCGAGTTCGTCGACGTGGCGCGACAGCGCGGCGCCGCAGGCGAGCAGCTGCCGGCGCCGGTCGGCCTCGGTGCGCCGCGACCAGTCCCGCAACGCGTCACGGGCTCGGGCCACGATGCCCGCCAGTGCGTCGGCGGTGCATCGGGGGACGTGGTCGAACACCTCGCCGGTGGCCGGATTCTGCACCGGCAGTCTGCTGTCATGTGCGGCGGTGCCGGCTGTCGTCACGTGATCTCCACCAGCTGTCGGGTCGGCGTGTGGGCAGCCCTCAGTCTGGCCTCGGACGGCGACGGCCGACGACGCCGTTTTCGGACATGCCTACACGGCTAGGTCTGTTGTGCGTACCAGGGAGTCTTCCGGCCTGTCGGTGCTTCGGTGAGCATCTGTCGACGGCTGCGCCGGAGGTGCCGGTGCCCGCACCGGACTGACAGGAGACACCGATGGACAGTGCGCAGACCCCGGCCGGAGGCGTGGCCGGCGACCTCGTCGGCGCGATCGCCGACATGCTCGACCGCGACGCGGCGTCGATCTCGCCGGAGACCCGCTTCTTCGACGACCTGGGCTTCGACTCGACCAGCATCCTGGTGCTGCTGACGCAGATCGAGACGAAGGTCGGGTTCGAGTTCGACCCGGACGAGCTGGAACCGCAGGACCTGGAGACGGTCGGCGCGTTGATCAGTTTCGTGGACCGCCAAGTCGGGTCGTGACATCCGCCGGTGGGCGCAGCCGGGTCCGGTGCCGCCGGCCGTCTTTCGGGCTCGTGCCGATCGGGTTTGCGTGAAGCCGTGAATACCATTCCCGGCGCACATCGGCAGCCATTTGGCAAGCCCAATCTGATGGGTTGATATGCCAATCCGGTGGGCGTGTGGCCGCGGCTTGGATTCTCCGGATCGGATGACTCCGGCCACTTCTCGCAGCCGTTTTCCGGTAGTAGCTTGTAGACGGTTTCGGAGGGCATGCGCCTGCCATGCCGTTCCGGCATTCGCGATGATGCGTGCCGAATCCTGAGTCGACGACTATTCGCCGAAGGCTTCCGCGCGTAGGGAAAAGGAGCTGAACAATGTCCGATCAGCAATTGCTGCCCGCTGGACACCCGAGGAGGGTGCCATGACGACGGACAGCGTGGTCCACGCGAGCGGGCTGGTCAAACGGTACGGGGACAACACCGCCGTCGACGGGATCGACCTCGACATCGCCGGCGGTGAGACGTTCGGGCTCCTCGGACCGAACGGCGCGGGCAAGACGACGACCATGCACATGGTCAGCTGCATCTCGCGCCCCACCGGCGGCACCCTGCGGGTGCTCGGCATGGACCCGCTCGCCGACGAGGTGGGCATCCGCAGCCGGATGGGGATCTGCGGGCAGGCGGACCGGCTCGACCAGGAGCTCACCGTGCGGGAGAACCTGGTCACCTACGCCCGCTACTTCGGCATGTCCCGGGCCCTGTCCAGGCAGCGCGCGGACGAGCAGGCCGAGTTCGTCCAGCTCGCCGACCGGGCGAACGACCGGGTGGACACCCTGTCCGGCGGCATGAAGCGCCGGCTCAGCATCGCGCGCGCGATGATCAACAACCCCGACCTGGTGATCCTGGACGAGCCGACGACCGGCCTGGACCCCCAGGCCCGCCACCTGCTGTGGGAGCGGCTCTACCGGCTCAAGCAGCGCGGCGTCACCCTGCTGCTCAGCACGCACTACATGGACGAGGCCGAGCAGCTGTGCGACCGGATCGCGGTGATGGATCTGGGCAAGGTCGTCGCGGTCGGATCGCCGCGCGAGCTCATCGCCGCCCACGCCGGCCCGCACGTGGTCGAGCTGCGGTTCGGCGACGACCCGGTCGAGCAGTACCGCGACAAGGTGGAAGGCATCGGCGACCGAGTCGACGTGCTGCCGGAGCGGCTGCTCGTCTACGCCGCCGACGGAGAGGCCGCCGCGGCACAGGTTCACCAGCGGGGCCTGACGCCGTCGGGCGTGCTCATCCGGCGCTCGACCCTGGAGGACGTCTTCTTCCGGCTCACGGGAAGGACGCTGGTGGAGTAGGCATGGCACATCCGGCAACCGCAGTGTTCGAACGCCACCTGCTCATCTACCGCAGCCTGTGGCGGACCACCGCGTTCTCGTTCTTTCTCGTGCCCATCCTCTACCTGGTCAGCATCGGCCTCGGCGTCGGTGACTACGTCGGCAGCGTCGACGGGTTCAGCTACCTCGACTGGATCGCACCCGGCCTGCTGGCGACGCTGGCCTTCCAGATCGGCGTGAGCTCCTCGACGTACGCCGTGTTCGTCGACTTCGCCTGGGTCGGCGGTCTGTACGTCATGCGCAACACCCGGGTCCGCATCACCGACATGCTCGTCGGCTGGTTCGCGTTCGTGCTGGTCGTGCTCGGGATCGCCGTGTCGGTCTTCCTGCTCGTGGCCGCGGCTTTCGGCGCCGTGCATTCGATCTGGACGCTGCTGGCGCCGCTGGTCTGTGCGCTGCTGGCGGTCGCGTGCACGGCCGTCGTGGCGGCGTTCTCCGCGACGATCCGCAGCGACAGCTACTTCCCGCTGCTGTTCCGGTTCGCGGTGGTGCCGACCACGCTGTTCTCGGGCGTCTATTTCCCGGTCGCCGCCATGCCCGAATATCTGCAGCCGCTGGCCTACGCGCTGCCGCTGTGGCACGGCGTCGAGCTGGTCCGCGCCACGATGCTCGGCACGACGCCGGCCTGGCCGGTCGCCGCCCACCTCGGGGTCCTCACGGCTTATCTGATCGTCGGATTCGTGCTGGCGCGGCAGGCGTTCCGCAAGCGGCTGGTCGACTAGGAGGAACGATGGTGACATTGGCAATCGCGCACCGGCTGTCGGCCCGCCGGGCGGCGGCGGTGCTGGAGCGTAACGCCAAGGCGACCCGCGTCGGGCCGTCGTACTGGCTACTGCTGGCGTCGGGCATCCTGGAGCCGCTGCTGTACCTGCTGGCGATCGGCGTGGGCGTCGGGCAGCTCATCGGCGGGCCGGTGGACTACGCCGGCCAGGCGGTGTCCTACCAGGGTTTCGTCGCCCCGGCGATGCTGGCCTTCTGCGCGTTCAGCGGCGCGTTCGGCGAGAGCATCTTCGGGTTCTTCGGCAAGCTCAAGTTCGCGGGCGTCGTCGAGAACCAGTTCGCCGCCGGCGTGCGCGCCTCGGAGATCGTGGTGGGCGAGCTGATCACGGCGACGTTGCGGGGGGCGGTCTACAGCCTGCTCTTCCTCGTCGTCATGGCCGCCTTCGGGCTCGTCACGCCCGTCGGGGCGGTCACGGTGTTCGCGGCCACGGTGCTGATCGGCACCGCCTTCAGCGCACTGGGCCTGGCGATCAGTGCCACGCTGCGTGGCTGGCAGGACTTCGAGCTGGTCACCACCGGCCAGGTCGCGCTGTTCCTGTTCTCCGGCACGTTCGCACCCATCGCCAACTACCCGCAGGCGATGCAGATCGTCATCGAGGTGACGCCGCTCTACCACGCGGTGGAGCTGGTGCGCGGGCTGTCGCTCGGCGCACCGGCGCCGAGCACGCTCCTGCACGTGGCGTACCTGGCCGTCATGATCCCGATCTGCGTCTACCTGGCGGTCCGCCAGGTCCACCGGGCGCTGCGCCGCTGAAACCGGCGAGACGGCCGCGGGGTGCGCAGGCCGGCGTCCCAGGACAGGGGCGCTGCGCACCCCGCGGCCGTCGCCGCGCGGCCCGCCCGAGCGATCACGGGTCTGCGCGCTCCACCGCCGCCACCGCGGCGACGTATCCGTCGTCGGCGGCCGCGTCCCACACGCGCACACCCGGCGGCGGGTTCGCCGCGTTCAGCCTGGCCATCTGCGTCACCGGCAGACCGGTCACCTTGAGCAGCGCCTCCTTGCGAACCCACAACCGCAGCAACGCCGGTCCGGCGGTCTCCGGGGCCTCGTCGGGGTGCAGAACCAGCCGCCGCAGCCCGTCGATGTCGCGGCCGACCTGCTCGACATCCGCCCCCACCCGCTGCTCGCTCACCGCCAGCAGCACCCTGTCGCCCGAATGCGACAGCGAGAACTGCGGCCCCGGCATCGCCAGCCGCGGACGGCCGTGTGACGGGTGCGCGCAGTTCTCGCACGAGCGGGTGAAGGTGAGACTTCTCGGCGGCCGACCGGTCAGCTCGCCCAGCTGCCGCCTGGCCAGCGCCCAGGCGGCAGCGAACCGTTCCCGGTCGCCCGGTCGGCCGATACGCTCCATCCGGGCGGTCTCCGCCGCCGACAGCAGCCGGCGGTCATGGCTCTCCAGCGCGGACGGTCTGGCCCACCAGATCCGTACCGGGCCGACGCCGCTCACTTAACGGCGCGCCGACACGAAGTAGCTGCGGGGCACGATCGCCGAAGGCGGCGGAGTGCTGGCCGCCGGCCAGCGACCGAAGTCCGCCGCCGGCTTGCCCGGTTCCAGCACCGCGTCGACCTGCCAGCCGGCGCCGGCCACGAAGCCGCCGGGGTCGTCGGTGCCGAACCGCCACGGGCTGTTCGCCTCCTGCAGCCGGCGCAGGAACTCCCGCGTGTACGGGAACGAGAAGATGCCGGTGCCGATCAGGTCGACGGCCAGGCGGCTGCCCGGGGCCGACAGCGCCGCCACCCGGCTCAGCAACCGGTGGGCGAGCTGCTCCGGCAGGTAGAACAGCAGCCCTTCACCGAACCACACCGTCGGGCAGGTCGCGTCGAAGCCGGCTGCCAGCAGCGCGTCGACCCACCCGTCGCTGTCGTCGAAAGCCACCGGCACGATCCGCCGCTGCGCGTCGCCGGGCACCGGCACATCGCGCAGACGGTCCACCTTGTACGCCAGCAGCGAAGCCTGATCGAGCTCGAACAGGGTCGTGCCGTCCGACCACGGCATCCGGTACCACCGGGTGTCCAGGCCGGCGCCCAGCGCCACCACCTGCGCGGGCGCACCGGCGCACGCCTGGCTGATGAAGTCGTCGAACCACCTGGTGCGGATCGCGATGAACGGGTTGCCGTCATCGGGCGCGCGGTCGGTGTGGAAGTGTTGCAGCAGCTCCCGTCCCTCGTCGCCGGCGAGCAGGCCGGCGAAGGGATCGTCGAAGAGCCGGTCCGGCCGGTTGCTCTCACGGGCGCGCGCCGCGGCCGTCCACAGCGCGGTCTTCGCCACAGCTGCCATCGATTGCTGGTCAATCACGCGGTCAGTGTCCACGTGACGAAATTGAAGTGCGCCGCACGCCGTCGGGCCACTCCTCCGTACGGCTATGACCGCCCGGGTAGGCGCAGCGAGCGGTCGATGGTCGCTTATCGGCCGCGACGGCCGTTGGCACCATGTGCTGGCGGCGTCGGCGGGGCCCGGTCTCGGCGGCTGCGGTGCGCGGGCCGGCCGCGAACGCTGTCGGGGCGGGTCCACTCACGGCCGCACCGGCCACCGACGCCGGCAACGGACCACACACGCCGATCAGGAGGTCATCGCCGCCATGGATCTGACACGAGCACAGTTCACCGAGATCATCGGCAAGGAGATGGGTGGCGTGCTCATGCGCCCGCCGCTGGACAAGTCCGACGACTTCTTCCTGGCCGGCGGCGACTCGCTGCGTGCCGTCGAGCTGATCTCCCAGTTGGTCGCCCGGTGGCATCCCACCGAGGGCGAGGACGCCGACCGGCTGCGCAACGACCTGCTGCTGGCGATCTTCGAGAACGCGACGCCCGAGCACCTGGCGGGCCTCATCGGTTCACCGAGATGACCTACACGGTGCGCGAGGGACTGATCCTTCGCGACGGCGCACCGCTGCGGCTGCTGGGCGCGAACTACTTCCCGGCGGCGGCAGGCTGCCGGATGTGGGCCGACTGGGACCTCGACGTCATCCGCCGAGACTTCGCCGCGATGGCACAGGCCGATCTCAACGCCGTGCGCATCTTCGTCATCTGGCGCGACTTCGAGCCCGCCCAGGGGCAGCTGGACCCCGTCAGCCTCGACCGGCTCGCCGACGTGGTCGGCGCGGCCCGGGAGACCGGCCTGCACTGCGTCATCTCGCTGTTCACGATCTGGATGAACGGTGAGCGCCTCGACCCGCACTGGCGTGCCGACCGCAGCCTGTGGCGTGACCCGCTGATGCTGGACCGCCAGGAGCACCTGGCCGGCCGTATCGCCGCCAGGCTGCGCGAGTACGACAACATCGCGGCGTTCGACCTGGGCGACGAGATCGCCAACGTCGACCCGGCCGAAGCCGCGCGCCTCACCCGGCAGGACGTGGCTTCCTGGTACGCCCGGATCGGCGGCGCGATCCGGGCGCAGTCCCCGGACAGCCTCGTGCTGCAGGCCAACGACGCGTCCGCGGTGTTCGGAACCACCCCCTTCGCCGTCGACAACGCCGCGGCGCTGGACCTCATCGGCGTGCACGCCTTCCCGCTGTGGTCACCCGGCGGCATCGAGTCGACGCTGTCGTACAAGGCCACCAACCTGGCGCCGTTCGTCACCCGCTTCGCGGCCGCCTACGGCACCCCGCTCCTCGACGAGATCGGCAGCTACGGCGTCGACGAGCCGACGGCGACCGCATACCTGAACGCCGCCGCGGCGGCCAGCATCGCGGGCGGAGCCGCCGGGCTGTTCGTGTGGTGCTGGACCGACATCGTCTCCGAGGCCGAGCCCTACAGCCAGCGCCCCACCGAACGGGCCGCCGGGCTGGTCACCGCCGACGGCGAACACAAGCCCCGGCTGCGGGCACTCCGCCGGATCTCCCGCAACCTGGGATCGCTCGCGATCGATCGCAGCCCGGCTCCGGTCGCGATCTACCTCAACGACCGGCTCCGCAACCAGGCCCTGTCGTACCTGGACGACGGCAACGCCGGACCGCGCGCGGTGTTCGTGGCCGACCTCCTGCTCACCCGAGCCCACCTCGGCCACGTGATGGCCGCCGGGAACGCGGCGACCGCGGACAGCGGCCGGACCCGTCTGGTCGTCTGCCCGTCCGTGGAGCACCTGACCCTGGCCGACCTGCACCGCATCCGCGCCCTCGCCGAGCACGGAGCCACCGTCTACCTGTCCTCCGGCAGCCATTCGACCGGCTATCCCGGCGAGGACCTGGCCGGCGCCCGCGTCGTGGACTTCCGCCGCGGCGACCCCGGCAAGTCGGCAGTGCGCTGGGGCGACCAGCACTGGCCACTGGCCTGGCGCGACGAGGTCGGCGTCCCCTCCACCCTGGAGGTGACCACGGGCAAGGTGCTCGCCGAGTACGCCGACGGCTCGCCCGCGCTGGTCGCCAACCCGGTCGGTCTCGGCCAGATCCTGTACACGAACCTGCCCTTCGAGCGTTTCCTGGACGGTGTGGGCGGCCTGGACTCGGCGCGCGGCGAGACGTTCTACCGCATGCTCGCCGAGCTGGCACAGGTGCGCCCGGAGGTCGACTGCCCCGACCCGGAGACCGAACTGATCATCGGCACGGTGGACGGGTCCCGGCTCGCCGTCGTGGTCAACCACGCCGCCCGGCCGATCCGGACCGTGGTCACCACCCCCCACCGCACCGTGCCGGTGGTCCTGGCGGCCAAGGACTGGACGGTCGTCGAGCTCGAGGAGGCGGCGGCGTGAAGGCGGTGGTGTACCGCGGCCCGCGTGACGTCGCAGTAGAGACGGACCTGCCCGAGCCGGCCGTGGAGCACGCCCGTGACGCCGTGGTCCGCGTCACCCGTTCCGCGATCTGCGGCAGCGACCTGCACCCCTACCGCGGAGAGATCCCCGGCTTCGCGCCCGGCACCATCCTGGGGCACGAGTTCGTCGGAGTCGTGGTCGACGCCGGCGCGGAGGTCCCGTATCCGCCCGGCACCCGCGTGGTGGCATCGGACGTGATCGCCTGCGGCCGCTGCGCGACGTGTGCGAAAGGCTGGCATTACCACTGCGCCCACGCCACGCTGTTCGGCTACTCCACGGTCGTCGGCCGTGCGGTCGCCGGCGGTCAGAGCGAGTACGTGCGGGTGCCGTTCGCCGACACCGTGCTGTACCCGTGTCCCGACGAGCTCGACGACGAGCGGATGCTGTTCGTCGGGGACCTGCTGAGCACGGCCTGGGCGGCGGTCGAGGCCTGCGCGGCGCCGGGCGCCACGGTCGGCGTCGTCGGCGCGGGCGCCCTGGGGCAGCTCGCCGCCATGTGCGCCGCGGCCGCCGGGGCGTCGCGGGTGGTCGTCGCCGATCCGGACCCGGCCCGGCGCGCCGGCGTCGAGGCGCTGGGGTTCGCGGCGGTCGAGCCCGCCCTGCTGGCCTCCACGCTCGGCGAAGCCCAGGCGGTCATCGAAGCCGTCGGCAGCGACGCGGCGCTGGCCTGCGCCGTCGACAGCGCCGGCCGCCGCGGCACGGTGGTCGCCGTCGGGGCGCACAGTTCCGCGGCGATGCCGTTGCACACCCAGCGCGCGTTCACCCGGGAACTGACCCTGCGGTTCGTCGTCGGCGACCCGATCCGCGACCGGGCGTCCGTCGTGGCGCTGCTCAGGTCCGGCGCCGTGGACCCGAGGGCGGTCGTCTCCGACCGGCTGCCGCTGGCCGACGCCGACGCGGGATACCGCGACTTCGACCGGCGCCGCTCACTCAAAGTGCTGCTGATCCCGTAACCCCGGCGGCGACCTGCCGCCGGGGTTACGGCCGCACCGCCCGGGTGGGGCCGGGGCGCCCGCGCGGGGGCGGGGCGGGGCGGGGGGCCGCCCC